>CAZXZQ010000108.1:0-8375 GCA_964645215.1 uncultured Rhizobiaceae bacterium
TTTTGACGAACGCCTTTGGGAAATGAACATGGGTGAATTTGAAGGCAAGCTTTGGTCAGAGATCGATCGCGAAGTATCTGCCAAATGGTTTGAAGACCCATTCCACAACAAGGCACCGGGTGGCGAGAGTTTTCTAGATGTACAAACCCGCGTGCTTGAAGCCTTAGAACAGGCTGATGATGGATGCGCAATTGTTTGCCATGCAGGCGTTATTCGCGCCACGCAAATGGCATGGGAGGATAAGACGTTCAAGCAGGTCTTCGCTGAAATGCCGCCCTATGCGGAACCGATGGAATTGTTTAAACCAGAATAAGCAGCGCCAAAACAATTGCCCAAAGTGCAAAACAGCTTTTATTAAAAATCCACAATGTCGCTTCAATATCTTGCGCAGCTAACTCTCGTTTGCCTGCTCCATTGAGCCAAGCTTGTTGCACGGTTTCATACGAATAAACACGTGGCCCGCCAAGCGCCAAACCACTGGCACCTGCCATCGCAGCCTCCGGCCAACCCGCATTGGGTGAGCGGTGTAACCCCGCATCTTGAAAAGCCACCTTTAATGCATGCGCACTCGCCCCGCCCATTGCAATCAACAAAGCGGATAGTCGCGCAGGAACCCAATTAGCAAGATCATCGATCTGTGCAGCTACCCGCCCGAACCAAAGGTATTTTTCATTTTTATAAGCAATCATGGAATCCGCTGTATTAATCATCTTATAGATAATGATGCCCGGCAGGCCGAACACCGCATACCAAAAAGCAGGCGCAACGACACCATCAGAAAAATTCTCAGCTAAGCTCTCAATCGCAGCGCGGCAAACGCCAGATTGGTTGAGCGTATCTGGGTCACGACCGACAATCATGCCGACAGCAGCGCGGCCACCTTCCAACCCGTTCTCGCGCAAACCAACCGCGACTGCACCCACATGGTCCGCTAAGCTTTTCTGCGCAAGCAATACGAAGACAATGAACAATTCAATGAAAAGCCCCAGCCAGCCGACAAGCTCAATCACCCAACCAAGCGCCAGACCAACAAGCAGCGCAAGCAATATCAGCAAGCAAATAGCCATGGCACCCTTCTTGTATTGTGTACTGTCAGCGTCACTTTCGATATTGAGTTGTTTATCCGCAAAGGAAACCGCTTTGCCGAAGAGAACAATCGGATGCGTGATGCGTGACCACAAAATTTCCGGCTCACCAAATTTCCAATCCAGCACCAGCGCAATGAGCAATATGAGAAGCATCCACTCACCCATAGGCATTGATTGCCTTTGCTAAGCGTTCGAATTCCGCGTCATCCTTACACAGTCCAAATCGTAAATACGCTTGTCTATCGGAGAACGGACGAACGAGAATTTTGTGCTGACAAAGATGTTCAAACATGGCTTGCGCGTTCGCATACTTCACATAGATAAAGAGCGGATTAATGCCACTAATTTCAAACCCTGTTTTATCTAACATCATCGCCAACGTGTCGGCATTTTCCGAAAGTGCCTCGCGCGTCTTGGCAATCCAGCTGCCATCCCGCAATGCACGTGCGCCTATTTCCAATGCTGGACCAGAAACCGCCCAAGGCCCAAGACGCGACTGAAATTTCTCTGCCAAGCTTTCATGACAAACAGCAAAGCCCAAACGCAACCCGGCCAAGCCAAAAAACTTCCCAAAGCTCTTCAGCACAACCACATTGTCAGGCATATCCGGCACAATAGAAACCTCCGGCATCGTATCGCAAAACGCTTCATCCACGATTAAGTATTTCACGCGCTTGGCCGCTTCAAGTAATGTCACTTGGGAATGAACGTCCGCCGTCGGATTATTCGGATTGACGATGACCAAAACATCAGCGTCACCCACCACATCAAGTGAACTAATTACCCGCACATCTGCACCCGCTTTCGCCCAGCTATGCGCATGTTCCCCATAGGTCGGCGAGAGAATGGTTGCTTTTTTTGCGTCCAAAATTTGCGGCAATGTTTCGATAATCGCCTGCGTGCCGGGTGCAGCAACGATCTCCTTCTCGGGCGAGACTTTATAATATTCCCGCGCCGCATTAAGCATTGCTTGCTCCGCGCTTTTGTCAGGTAGACGTTGCCAACTCGCTTCATCCAATTCCCCTACCGGACAGGCATTCGGATTTATGCCGGTCGATAGGTCGAGCCACGCGTCACGCTTACCACCATATTTTGCGATAGCTGCATCCAGCCCACCACCGTGATAAATAGCACTCATGATGCGGCTCCATCAATGATGTGCATATAGGAACCCATGACATTTCCATCACGCAAACCACAATTGCCGAGACTCTCACCAAGCGCGTCCGTTGCTTCAAACAACGGCTTACCTTCTTCACGAATTGCACTTGTATAGTGAAACTCATGTGCCATTAATTGGTCACCAAAGACGAAATCTTGTGCCATTAGTCGCCGATAGCCGAGATGCAATTTTCGTTTTTCGAAACTCGTTTGAAGATTAAGCAACCCGCACATTTCATGCGCAACCCCATCCTTGCCAACAATTCCCTGCCCCAGAACCATATAGCCACCACACTCACCATAGATGCGTTTACCAACCTCTTTTGCACTACGCATCTTGGACTTGAAATTCACCGCTGCGCTCAATTTCTCCAGATTCAATTCAGGGTACCCGCCAGGAAGATAAATCACATCAGCAGTTTCATTTGGTGCTTCATCTTCCAGTGGTGAGAAGAAGGAAAGTGCAGCACCAGCAGCACGCCAATCCGCTAACAGATGTGGATAGCAAAATGCAAAAGCTTCATCCCTTGCAACTGCAATGTGTTGTCCGAGTGGTGGCAAGCGTCCACCAGAGGCATTTGATTTCTGCACCGAAGAAAATACATTCGCAATCGCATCCAAGTCACAATTTTCTGCAACGAGATTTGCAGCACCCTCAATAAAGGCTTCTATCCCGGTGATCTCACCCGCTTGCACCAACCCCAGATGACGTTCGGGCAAAGCAAGTTTTTCATCGCGCGGAATAGCGCCGAACACATTCACATCTATTGCGGCAAGTGCCTCGCGCAACATTTTTTCGTGCCGCGCACTCCCCACTTTATTGAGAAGCACACCAGCGAAATTCACCTCTCGGTCATAGTCACGAAATCCTCGTACGAGCGCTGCAATCGAATGCGATTGCTTCGCCGCATCAACGACCAACACCACTGGAATATCCAATTGTTTCGCAAGGTTCGCAGCAGAACCAGAACCATCCGCCGCGCCATCGTAAAGGCCCATCATGGCTTCAACGAGCAGGTTTTCTCCTGCTTGGGCATGTGCAAGCGTTTGAATTCTTGCTTCATCCATCGCCCACGGATCAAGATTGATAGAAGATACACCACTTGCAATCGCATGAAATGCAGGATCGATATAATCCGGCCCGGCTTTGGCAGAGGCTATTGAAACGTCTTTATTTTTAAGCGCCCGCAGCAATGCAAGCGTCAGCACCGTCTTGCCAGAACCGGACGAAGGCGCTGCAATCATCAATCCGGAAGTCATCCAGCATCTCGTGTTTGATGTTTACCAAGCGGATCTGCCTGCAAAACTTTGCCTTCTAACGCACCTAGCCAATCAAGCGCGGAGCGTAGTTTCACCGCTTCGCCCACGACAACAATCGCAGGCGGTTTCATGCCAGCCTTGTCGAGGTCTTCAAGAGAAGCGCCAATCGTCGTCTCCAAGACGCGCTGCCTATCCGTTGTCGCGTCACAGACAAATGCCATCGGCTCATGCGCATCGCGGCCTGCATCCAACAAACGGTCACGTATATTATGCCAGTGCTTCATCGCCATATACATGACGATCACGGGCGAACCCTTGGCGACACTTACCCAATCCACCGCATCTGGCACCACGCCCGAAGCATCATGACCGGTAAGAAACGTGACACTGTGATTGATATCGCGATGCGTGGCTGGAATGCCTGCATAGGCAAGACCGCCAATACCTGCCGAAATGCCCGGCACAATTCTAAACGGCACACCGTGCTCAACAAGCGTCAGCGCTTCTTCACCACCGCGACCAAAGACAAACGGATCACCGCCCTTAAGCCGCAATACGCGTTTTCCTTCTTTAGCAAACTCCACTAGTCGTAGCGAAATATCACGTTGTTTGGGTGAAGGCTTACCGCCGCGCTTGCCAGCAAAATGCAAAATCACATTAGGCGTCGCAAGCGAGAGAATGTCATCATTTACGAGTGCATCATAGACAATCACATCAGCATTTCGAATTGCGTTAGCAGCATGCAAAGTCAATAAACCAGGGTCACCCGGGCCAGCACCAACCAACCAGACGTTACCCGGCAAAAATTCCGGTAGTTCAGACATAAAATCACGCTTTGTCATGCGGGTAATTTCGCCTATAAAACAACAATGAGCAAGGTTGAACGTCAAAACAAACCAAAAAAATCCAGCAATACTCTAAAAAGAGGCTGGACGACCGGCGCTTGTGCGACTGCTGCCACTAAATCCGCTCTCAATGCTCTTCTTAACGGCGAATTTATCGACCCTGTTGAAATAACCTTGCCCAAAGGCGACATGCCCTCTTTTGCCCTCGCCCATGAAAAATTGACTGAGACATATGCTCAAGCAGGCATTGTGAAAGACGCAGGTGACGACCCGGACGTGACGCATGGCGCAACCATCATAGCACGAGTGGAACATAGCGCTTCGGGCGAAGGCATCACGTTTCATGCGGGTGAAGGCGTTGGGATGGTCACCAAGGCGGGCCTGCCCATCGGCGTTGGCGAAGCTGCCATTAATCCTGTTCCCCGTCAGCTCATGACGGAATCCGTCAACACGTTTTGCGCGGAACACAACATAGCGCCGGATATAAAAATCACCATCTCTGCGCCGGGCGGTGAGAAAATTGCTGAACGCACTTGGAACCCACGCCTTGGCATTCTTGGCGGCATTTCCATTCTTGGTACAACAGGTGTAGTGCATCCGTTTTCGTGTTCTGCATGGATACATTCCATCCATCGCGGCATTGATGTTTCGCGCGCGCAAGGCATTACGCATGTGCTTGGTGCAACCGGCTCAACATCTGAAACCGCCGCATGTAAACTTTATGCATTCGATGAAAGTGCCATGTTGGATATGGGAGATTTTGTCGGCGGGCTTTTAAAATATTTACGCGCCAACCCGGTTCCTAAAATCACGCTTGCAGGCGGCTTTGCGAAATTCACCAAGCTTGCCCAAGGCGCGATGGACTTACACTCAGGGCGTAGTCAGGTGGACTTTGATTGGCTCGCAGAAGAAGCAGAGAAACTTGGATTGAATCAAGACGTGAAGTCCCAGATTCAATCTGCCAACACCGCCATGGAAGTCCTTGAATTGACTCGTGAAACCGGCATCAACCTGCCATCGCATATTGCCCTAAAAGCGCAAGATGCAGCATTAGGCATATTGCGCGGCGCTGACGTAGCGGTTGAAGTCATGATATTCGCACGAGACGGAAAATTGCTTGCACGCACGGATTGGAAATCATGAAAATTCTAATCCTTGGCGGCATTAAAGAAGCCGCGGAGCTCGCGAGCAAATTGATGACGGATGGTCATGATGTTACCACTTCGCTTGCTGGAAGAACGAAAGAACCAAAGCCTGTTGAAGGCAATGTACGCATTGGTGGCTTTGGCGGTATTGAAGGCCTCGCCAAATACCTCATCGAAAACGAAGTTGAACTGCTGATTGACTGCACGCACCCCTTTGCCAAACAGATATCAGCCAATGCTGTAGAAGCAGCTAAACGCGCGAATGTGAAACTGGAAATCAGAACACGTCAGCCATGGCAAAAACAACCGGGCGACCAATGGATAGAAGTTTCAAGCCTTGAAGCAATGCGCGACAACATTCCACCTAAGGCCCGTGTGCTGCTGGCACTTGGTAGCCAATATATCAATCAGTTCAAAACGCGAGAGGATATTTTCTTTCTTGTTCGTATGGTGGACGAACCTGTAGAACCAATACCACTTACAAACCACGAACTTCTGCTCGGCATGCCTTCAACCGATTGGCACGAAGAAGCAAAACTTCTCAAAGCACACGACATCACCCATGTCGCTTGCCGTAACTCAGGCGGCAAAGGCGCTTACGCGAAAATTGAGGCGGCGAGAGAATTAGGCATTCAAGTTTTTATCCTAGAAAGATAATTTAAAAAGTTAACCTAAGTGCAATGAAACTTAGCTATCTGTTGGACTACACATCCAGAAGGATCACAAGTCATGGCCAAATTCATCGCAGTTGAACGAACAACCTCGGATCGCAAACTATACGTGAACATCGAAACCATCACGATGGTAAGCTTTGGTGATGATGCTGAATCATCGAAAGTTGAACTTACCGGCGAGCGCTCTTTTGTGATCAAAGGTAGCGTAGATGAAACAATGGAAAAAATTACAGGCTCTGCATAGCCTAAGCCTTTTTCTTTTTGCCCTTATTGCGCAGCACATGCGCATAGTCTGCATTATATAAATCACTATCGCGAAATTCGACGTCGCCCAGAACCGGCCCAACCATAATAAGCGCCGTGCGCGTGATCTTGTGTTTGCGCACTTCTTCTTTCATCTCGGCCAATGTTGTTTTGATGTAAAGTTCATCCGGCCAGGTCGCACGATAGGCAATCACCACCGGGCAATCATCGCCATAATACGGTTCGAGCGCCTCACGAACATAAACAAGATTGCGAATAGACAAATGAATGGCGAGCGTTGCGCCGGACTGACCCAACACTTCTAATTGTTCACCTTCCGGCATGGAAGATGCTTTCATCCCAGTGCGGGTGATAATCACCGTCTGTGCGATTTCCGGCAGGGTGAGTTCCGTCTTAAGCTTCGCCGCAGCACCTGCAAAAGCTGGCACGCCCGGCACGACTTCATAGTCAATCTCTAGCGCATCCAGTCGGCGCATTTGTTCAGCCGTTGCACCATAAATCGCAGGATCACCAGAATGCACCCGTGCAACATCTTGGCCCTTTTCATGCGCAACGCGGATCATCTCGATGATCTCATTTAGATTCATTGGAGCCGTGTCCGTCACTTCTGCTTCGTCTGGTGCAGCAGCAACAATTTCTTCTGGCACAAGCGAGCCCGCATACATACAGACCGGACATTGCTCAATCAGGCGCAACCCGCGAACGGTGATTAGATCTGGAGCGCCTGGGCCCGCGCCAATAAAATAAACGGTCATTATACTTTATCCTTCATCCTGCACTTGCCGAAGGGCAGTTCCTTCTTTCGCCGCATAACCACGCGGTGTGTAAACCCATGTTTTGCCATCACCCGTTTTCACAGTCTTTGTTTCAGATGAACCGACAATCACAACGGTCAACATGTCCACTTCATTAATGTCCAATTGCAGCAATGGGACAACACGTACCTGCTCACCCTCACGGCCTAAATTTGTCGCAAGAATAACGGGCGTATCGTTCGGACGATGTTCCAACAAAACGCCCTTTGCATATTCAAGCTGTGTGCGGCGGCGCTTTGATACCGGGTTATAAAAGGCAATCACGAAATCACCTTCCGCTGCGGCCTTCACCCGCATCTGAATTGCTTCCCACGGCGTCAATAAATCAGAAAGTGAGATCGTGCAGAAGTCATGCCCCAGCGGCGCACCAGCACGTGCGGCAGCACCTTGTAGAGCAGAAATACCAGGGGAAACTTCAATTTCAATACGGCTCGCTGCAGCACTTAACCCACCACTTGCCAAGAGTTCAAACACAAGCGTTGCCATCGCATAAATACCGGCATCACCGGAGCAGACGAGCGCAACATCTTTACCCTCTCCTGCCAGCTCCATCGCGTGACGCACACGGTCTTCTTCTTTCCCTAGATCAAAATCGTGACGCACCTTGCCTTGGCTAATTTCAGAAATGAGATCGAGATAAAGCGAATAGCCGACAAGATCGGTAGAAGCCTGCACCATGCGTGTTACTTCCGGCGAACGCCACGCTTCTGAGCCTGGTCCAATGCCAACAACAAATAGTTTTCCACGTGGCTTACCGACTTCATTCATGTCTACAATCTCTTGTGATTTTGCAACGGCAATTGTTGCACGTTTTGATTTGTGTTTCGGGACAATCAATTCACCATCAGCCCCAACGCATGCCAAGGCAGCACCTTCTGATACGCCGTGGCACCCCACTTCCGCAAACACAACATCTGACGGTGTTTGCAAACGTGGTGTTTCCACTTCTAACCTTGCTGCATCAAACAGGCGCAATGGCACACCAAGAACTCTTGCTGCATTATTGATAGCCGTTTCATCGGCCTTTAAATCAATCGACGCAATACCAGCGACACACTCTTTTGGAATTGAATGAGCCTGAAGCGTTTCTTCAATAAGAGTGACCACTTCCTCACTGCTCGTG
>CAZXZQ010000109.1:0-8365 GCA_964645215.1 uncultured Rhizobiaceae bacterium
GACAGGTATATTCTTATTAAGTGGCGGCGACATATCATCGCTCAACAAAGGCGATGTGGTTGTTATTATATCTGCACTTTTCTGGGCTGCACATGTCATATTGACCGGCCGAATTGGTCAGAAAACCAACCTCCCCGTAACAATGGCATGCACCCAGTTTTTTGTAACATCAGCGCTTGCTGTTGCTTTCTTCGCTGGCATGTTAATTTCAGGCATAGGTGAAACACTGCCCACGACCGATCAAATTCTGGGTGCAACACCAGAAATTCTCTATGCAGGCATAATTGCTGGCGGTCTGGGCTTCACGCTTCAAGCGGTTGGTCAGCGATATACTTCGGAGAGTGCGGCGGCGGTTCTCATTTCAACTGAAAGCCTGTTCGCTGCCATGTTTGGTGCGTTCTTCTTGGGCGAGCGTCTAATATGGCTCGGGTATATTGGATGTGGTTTGATCTTTGCCGCTATTTTGATAGTTGAACTCATGCCATCAAAAGCGGATAAAAAAGCGCCCCAAGCATAGAGCTATGAGGCGCTAAAGAAAACTATCAGAAATTACATCTTTATTTAGGTCCAGCAAAACCTCTGTTACCAAGGAAATATCCGTTACGGTGGCCATATCCACGATGATGCTTTTTATAGTACCGCACACCATGATGGCGTTTCTTATAATAACTATGTCCATAGCTGGAACGGTGATGGCGACGATGATACTTACGCTTTTTATAGTGATGGTACGCAATGGCACCACCTATTACAGCACCAGCAATAATTGCGGCTCGCTTTTTGTGGTTTGCTTCAGCTGTACCGATTTGTGCAGCTGCAATAAATGAAACTGCCAATGCAATTGCTAAAAATGGTTTCAAAATAAATGTCTTTATCTGACTGGCCATAACAATTCTCCTGTTAATGCGTATAGCAAACTATATTATAGTCAGATGAACCTGTCCTGAATGTGGCCTAGGCCGGACACTTCCTAATCTTCCCACTTTTGCGGGTCAGGCAACATTTCTAAATGCAGTGGCCCGCGTGGGTCCCACGGGTGCGCTTCTGCAACCGCTTCATCCAGTTCAACACCAAGGCCAGGCTCTTTAGAAGGGATAACATACCCATTCTGCCATTCGATTTTCTTTTTGAGAAGTTCTCCGTGGAAACCATCCCATTGCTTGATCGATTCAAGTACAAGGAAATTCGGACTGGAGGCTGAGAGCTGTGCATTCGCTGCGCCCACGATCGGTCCGCAATAACAATGCGGCGCAATATGTGCGTGATAGGTTTCTGCCATGGATGCAGTTTTCTTGCCATCAAGCAAGCCACCGGAGCGACCTAAATCAAGTTGCAAAATAGAAGCAGCACCTGCTTGCAAAATCTGCGCAAACTCATAGCGCGTACAAAGCCGCTCACCCGTAGCAACAGGAATTGACGTTTTGCGTGCAACCTCCCCCATTACATTAGGCATGTCCGGCGGCACCGGCTCTTCAAACCATAGCGGATCATAAGGCTCAATTGCTTTAGCAAGTCGCACTGCGCCTGAAGGTGAAAATTGCCCATGTGTGCCAAATAAAATATCAGCACGCGTACCAACTGCTTCACGCACGGCAGCACACATTTTTGCAGATAGTTCAATGTCAACAAGTCTAGGCATATGCCCATCAAACGCAGTGTAAGGACCAGCAGGATCAAACTTTACAGCTGTGAAACCTTCATCAACTGCCTTCACCGCAGCCTGTGCTGCAAGCTCCGGATCGTTATAGACGTTCTTCTGTTCGCCTTCACGGTCAGATGGATAAACGCTCTCATCATCGGGTGGATAAAGATATGTGTAGGAGCGAAGCGCGTCATGCACCTGCCCACCCATTAGCTCATAAACTGGCTTGCCGGCCGCTTTGCCGACAATGTCCCAGCACGCCATCTCAAGTGCGGAAACACAACCCATCATCGTAACGTCAGGTCTTTGGGAAAAGCCGGACGAATAAGCCCGTCGCCAAAATGTTTCGATGTGATGCGGGTCCTGTCCTTCAAGGTAACGGCCAAACACATCCTCAATACAGCGTTCCATGACATCCGGGCTGAAAGTTGCGGCATAACATTCACCATAACCAACAATGCCATCATCAGTCGTCAGTTTCACAAAGATAAAATACCGTCCACCTGTATGCGGGGGCGGATTTCCAACCACAAAAGTCTTCAAATCTTTCACATACATATGGCTTACCTTTTTATTCAGGTTCAGGATTTTGAAACGAATCTTACCCTGCCAAGCTTTCAAATAGAGCGCAACAATAAAAACCTTGCACCCGAGAATCATCACTGATTCAATTGCTTAAATTGATTCGCACATAACAGGGCATGTTCGGATGAGAAAGCGGCACTTGCTTGCAGTCTGCACGACTGCATTAAGCCTATGCATGGCTGTAGAGTATAATGATTTTGCGTTTGTGCCTAATGCACAGGCGCAGGCGACATCTTCTTGCTTTGATCAGGACGTAACCCAGCTTGATTTCAGTAACAGCGTGCTGGAATCGGGCACTGATTTGCAAGTTGGTGCGGTCTATCGTTATTCGGATATCACAGGCGATGGTTCCACTGATGGCCTGATTGAAGTGATCAACTTTGCCAATGGTGCATCACTAAACGTCATTGACACTCCTTCCCCGAATCCGGGCAATTTTCAGCCTGAATTGATCGCGGCATTGAACGTGGATAGTGGTGTAGACTTCCGTATCAGCTTCGTACAATCAGGAACAACAACCCCTATTTTCCTTGATATTGTCATAAATTCGATCGACGTGGATGGCAACGGCAACCCCGAAGGTGGCGGATTTATTGGTAACTTGCGTGAATATGTAGAGTATGAGACCACACTTTCGAGTTTTGTTCTTAACACGCCTACTGACTTAGTCGTCAATGCCTCAGGTCCTTCAGCACTGGACCGTATACGCTTTGAATCATCCACAACGCAATTTGCTCCGGGAATTAACCCTACAATTCTAGAAAATATTGTTGCAGGTCTCTACGTTAATATTAGTAATTTTGAATTTCGGATTGGTGCGTTGCAGTCTGGCGCAACCGCCGCGGGAGCCAATACACGTATCACATCCCTTGGTTTTAGTTGCCCAGCACAAGAGTTTGAAGATAATGGTGATGAAACACCGGCATCAAATCCAGAACTAACGGTCACTAAAGTAGCCATTCCAGATGCAGATGTTGAGGTAGGACAAACCGTTACCTATCAATATGAAGTAACCAATACAGGCGATGTTACGCTGACGGATATTGACCTCAGTGATGTACATGGGGGATCTGGCTCGTTTCCAGACCCGGGTTCTGAAATGCTTATAAGCGATGCTGTCCCAACGGGCGATTCCATTGACCCAGGCGGCGCAAATGGCATTTGGGAAACATTAGCACCTGGCGACATTGTGCGCTTCACGTCTAGTTATGTTGTCACACAAGAAGACGTTGATAACCTTCAATAGGCATTGAGATTACTCAAACATAATTACGTTTTTGATCGCCTTACCTTGACGGACTTCCGCCAGCGCTTCATTGACTTCTTCTAATTTAAATCGTCCAGAAATCAACTCATCTAACTTGTATTTACCTTCGGCATAAAGCGTCAACAATTCTGGAATATCGATGGCAATAACCGCATTGCCCATTTTGGTACCAATAAACTTCTGACCCCAGGCCGCCATGGTGCCGGGGTCATAGTCACCACGCGTATCGCTTGACGGCATGCCAACAATGACCACAGTTCCGTTCTTGGTAATAAAATTCTGTGCGCTATCAATCGCTACTTTTGCGCCAACCGTCACGAACACATAATCTGCACCGCGGCCATTGGTAATTTTCATTACGTCATCCAAGGCAGTTGGTGACGTTGGATCAATCGCATGTGTTGCACCAAACTCTAAAGCCAGGTCTCGTTTCTCAGCCTCTAGGTCAAGCGCAATCACTGCCGACGCGCCTTTTAGATATGCTGCTTGTAGAGAGTTTAAACCAACACCACCGCAGCCAATGACGATCGCTGTATCTCCTGCTTTTAAATCTGAAGCATGGCTCACAGCGCCATAACCAGTAATCACGCCGCAGGCCAAAAGTGAGGCCACGTCAAAAGGCATATCTGTAGGTGCTTTTTGCAATTGGCTTTGATCTACCAATACCATTTCAGCAAAAGCTCCACAGTTCATCGCTTGATCAATTGCTTCGCCACTCTCATTTGAAAGTGCCGGATTTGAATTAAACCCAAATTCACCCTCGCAAAGTACTTGCGCATCATGTTCACAGTAATGGCACTCATGACAATGTCGAATAAGCGTTACAATGACATGGTCGCCTACCGCATAATCTGAAACACCTTTGCCAACAGATTCGACAACGCCTGCACCCTCATGTCCATAAACCGCAGGCAAGGTTCCACCCCAAATACCATCGGCAAAACTGAGGTCAGAATGACAAATGGAACAAGCATGAAGCCTAACTCGAACTTCACCTGATTGTGCTTCACGGATGCTAATATCTTCTATGGAAAGCTCTTGTCCAAATTCTCTGCAAACAGCTGCTTTGATTAACATATATAATGCTCCTATTTTCCAGACTTAATAAACAGGACTTGCCCAAAACAAAATGCCTTTTTGCGACCACCTTAAAATTTTTAGTCAGCAAAAAGGTTGCCTTTTAGGGCAACAAAACTAGATAATAAACGTGTATAAAAATTATATACTTAAAATTTTATTGGATAATTACATTATTTATTTAAATTATACTTTTATTTACTTATAAAATATAAAAAATCATGTAATAGATTTAGTAGTTTATATATTTCGATTCGCTGGCAATACTTGATAGATGTCAGCAAACCCAAGTGAATGTGCCTTTTGGAGTGAAATTATATTAATGAGGCTTATTTACTTATTACAGGATTAATCTGGAACTCCATTAGGGCTTACTGGTTGTTCCGGATTATAGATGTCGCGTTCTTTAGACCCTGGAAGTGCGGACATCTAGAGCATGGCCTGATCGGGGCGAGAAGCGCCATGCGCAGTGGGGGGGTGTCACTAACCACCCCCCTCTGCACTTTTCAGACTACAGCCTGCTACGACTGTAAAGGAATTGACCACGCTTCATCGCTGCGAGCGTGCGTCAATTCGTATTGCCTGACCGGGCGTTGCGCTCCTTTTACACCTCTAGATGTTAATTTAACAATAAGAAATACTAACACCACGCAACACCTATATACTACATTGATTTAAAACGAAAAAATGTATTTTTGATGCGCGTTTTAGAGTTTTGAATTATGGCTTAAAAGCGCCAAACCTTAAAAAATTCAAAGTTTTTTTAATTACTTCCTGATTCGAAGGGAAGAATGTATGCGAAGCCGAAGTGACAACATGATCCTTCATACCATCTACCTTTGTGCTCTTAATTGAAACCTTGCCGTCATCGTCCCCAGGGATGAGTGAAGACGAAACCGGATCAATTGAAAAATTGCCAGCAATAACACCAAGCTCATAATCAACAGTGCCAAGCAATTCATCAATGCCCGCATCTTCTGTCACCAATTGCTGACCAGCTGGGCCGTATATACTTTCATATAGCGGATTGGTTTTGAGAAAGTCAGCAACCTCGCTACCTTGATTAGGCGAAGCAAGTTGAACCACACGTCCAAGATTATCTGGCCTATATTTATTTAATACGATGCGAGTAACAATACCGCCCATAGAATACCCAACAAAATGCACCGGTTGATCTGCGCGAATTTTCTCACGCACTTGTCTGGCAACGCCAGCAGCTAATTGCTCAAGAGGTTCTTTTGTTGAAGGGTAATCAAGATTAAAAACCGTATACCCTTTCTGTTTCAACGCCTTGGCGAGGGGCTCCATATGTGAGGACGAGCGCGCAATTCCGTGCAAAACAATCACCTGTTCATTCAACGGCTCAACCGCATGGGCAAGTGGCGAAAATGGTAGCAAATACAAAAATGGCGCAATAATGGTTTTCAAGTTCATAGAAATAGGATGGGGAAAGTAGAAGAAAATTTCAAGGGAAAAGGCGCATATATAGGCTCAGGAATTATTGAACTGTATATGTCTTCACATCTTTCTTGCGTCCTCTAATAGGCAATGTTCCAACTTTCTCAAATTCAAACCCACTTGCCCGCTCAACCGTTTTTTCTGCAACCAGAATGCGTGTCTTGTATTTCTTGTTCATCTGCTCAAGTCGCGCAGCCACATTTACTGCATCACCATAAACCGTATAACTCAAGCGATCTTTAGCACCAATCGCACCAGCAACCAGCGGGCCAGTATTAATTCCAATACGACAATCAAGCTTCTGCCCGCCAAAGTTCTGGACATCCAAAATTTTAGTAATAGCGACGGCAGTGCGTATCGCCGCATTGGCATGATCCTCGCGCTCAACCGGCACATTAAATACTGCCAAAATCGCATCACCCTGAAACTGCGTTACGATCCCCTCTTCTTTTTCAATAATAGCAACCGCCTCCGAAAAGAAGCTATTCATTGTTTCGACTAATTCTGCAGGTGTCAGTTTTTCCGAGATCGCAGAAAACCCAACAAGATCAAGAAACAACACGGTGGCAGTTGCATCTGCTGGCTTGGCAATTTTGTCGTCCGCCACAAGCAAGTCAGCCACATCCTGAGGCACATACTTCCCGAAGAGATCCCGTATCCGCTCTCGCTCTTTCAAGCCATCAACCATGCCGTTAAACGCACCGAGCGCAGAGGAGAGTTCTACAACCGGATTTCCCGGCAATAGTTTAACTTCATCAAGCTTGTTTTCCTGCACCAGTTGTGCAGCTTCTGAAAGCTCTTGGATTGGCTTTGCGGCCCAACGGCCAAGCAGGTAAGCGCCAAGCATGGAAGCAAGCAACAAGCCCAAGCCAATAATACCAACTGAAAACAGCCTGCGAATTTCTACAGAGGCCGTTTCCGCACTAAAGTGAACACCAATCAGAACATTGCCGCCAGAGCGCCGATAGCTGTCTTCCTTAATAGCAAACACCCGCGTTTCATTGTCATGTTCAATCGCGAAGGTCTGAATACCTTCCAAATCATTTACCAGCGTTAAATCCACACGCTCTGCAGTTGAAAGTTTTTTCAGGTAAGGATCTTTAATATCATCAATACTGGGGCGATTAAGTTCGCTCATGCCCTTGAGTTCTGGATGCGCCATTACAGTGCGCTCGTTAAAGAGAATAAACCGAACGAGATCAAAATTGCCGAGCGTTGCATCCTCTGCAACCCGATCAGAAAGCTGCGCGACATTCACCCGGAATGCAATCACACCCAAATCCCCCTCCTCCGTGCGAACCGGATAGATAAATGTACTTTCAGGCACACCATTCAATACAGAAGGGCGAAGCACCCACAACCCATCTCCCGGCGGGCGTGTTTGCGGGTTGGTTTCGCTACGGTTGAGCCCCACTTGCCAATTTTCAGGCCAGTTTACGGTGTGCAACTTTTGATTTCCTGCTTCATAAAAAACACCGCTACCATCTGGTTTTTGATATGAAATGGCAGTTACCTGCGGCAGGGAAGACACGACCCCCTTCGCCATCTGCGCAAATTGAAATGAAACATCCGGGTTCACCCCACCGCTGGCAATCTCATTAGCCAGCCATGATGCTTGTCCCTCAATCGGTTGGAAGAAATTAACGGACACCTGCTCCGCTTCATTGATAACACCTTCAAGCCTGGTGCTTAACACACTGCGCGTGGAATCAAGCGTGCTACTAAAAGCAAAGAAAAGCAATATGCCAGTTGAAAGCAATGCCAGACCGCCAAAGGCGAGCGTGAGGACAGATGCTATACCAAGGCGAAATTTGGGCATGGAGGATTACCTAACAAATCAGTTGCTATGAACAGGATACACAAACTCGCAAATTATGTCAGGGGATGAATGATAAAAGAAAATGTTCTTAATCAATTCTAACGCCTCTCCACATTTGCCCATCTCTCCCCTATATTAGCCCTATGGCCAAGACACCTAAAAACCCAACAGATACGCAAGGCTTTGAAGAAGCGCCCCAAGCGCCTCTAACAGGCACGCCGTTGTCTGGTGGAATTGCTGATTGGGCAGAGGAAATTTCCCAAGAGGCCGACAGGCCGCCCTCTGTGGCAGAGCAAGACGAGGCGAGGAGTGGCGCAGCCACGACAGGGAAACAAAAAAGTCCCAAACAACCTGCTGCGAAAACATCTAAGCCAAGTAAGTCTTCGCGCGGCACAATCATTGGTGGTGCGGCTTCTCCAAAAGAGCGTGCAGCATCAGGATTGAATCCTATTTCTGGTTTGGAAGTTTCTTTGGAGAAAGCGGAAGAACTTTTAGCGCATCAAAAAGCCAACAAGAA
>CAZXZQ010000110.1:0-8361 GCA_964645215.1 uncultured Rhizobiaceae bacterium
AGCAGGTTTAAATCATGTACAATAAAACCCTATGTCGGAATTTAAAAAATTAGGCGGGTTTGTTGATACCACACGTTACAAAAAGCGTCCTAGATATAGTATGGTCTTGCATGATGTGCGAGAAAAATTGGGTTTATCTTTAAACACCTATGTTGTCATAGACAGTATTCATAAATTGTCATCTAGCGATCAACGGTTTCCATACTGCGTGATGTCGAAAGAAGATCTATCAAAATTCTTGATGATTAGTCGTCGAACAATTTTCAGATCAATTGACGAAGCAGAGAAGATGGAATTAATTGAGAGGACAGAGTATGGATTACGTGCCACTGAAAAATGGATTAGATCAGTCGAAATCTATTCAATCGATGCATAAGATCCTTGTCATGCCAAATTGGCACTCATAGTGCCATGAACAGAAGCCGTTTAATTTAAGTGCCTGTCTGGCACTTTTTCTATGCCAAGCTGACACCACATGTATGACATACTGACACCAGTTGTGTGCCATTATGTCAGCCCTCTATATTAATATGATATCTGTATGAAACTAATAGATATTGAAAACCAATAAATGCACAAACGGAATCTTTTCAAAAAAATATTCAAGCAAAAATTATTGGGGGTATTTTTGGGGGTAAATTTCAAAACCAAGAATATTTAACCATTTAAGGTCAATAAGATGGAATAATGATTAGGTTCCGGCGGGGGTACCAAACATAATTTCAGCAAAAGCACCCAAAAAAGTAAATCAATTATTCGTCGCCAGGCACGCCATATGAAGGCGCTTCGCTAGGGTTGAGCGCACGCTGGGTATAGGCTTTCAATTGCGGTTTATATAATTCCCATAGGGTTGCAATGTTTTCAATCGGGCAATCTTCGCTCCAGTCACAGCGCAAATCAGCAACAGGCCAGCTAACGGTATCAACGATTTTTAATCCTGCTGAATGTATTGGCCCTGCTTCTCCACCAGCTGCTAAACCTGCTCGCATCGCAGATATTAGGCGATCGCCAATATGACCTTCAGAATTTAAATAAGAATCGACAATGACTTGAGGAATGGTTTCGTTATCTAATAGGTTTCCGCCAGATGCAGCGTTCCTGGCTTGGGCCTGAGTCCAAATCCCCAATGAATTCGGACCAGAATGGATTCCCGCCTGGCCATTAGAGTCCACTGCAAGTAGTTGCCTGTATTCCATATAGTTGTTGGTGCGAGCAACCTCTGCAACCGCTTCCGGTGCAGTCAATCCTTGTTCCATGTAATCCAGGGTTTTGGGGCCAAGACTTGGGTCAGTAATATTTTGACTGGCGACCGCGCCAACACCAGCACGTGCAAAAGAGCAACGCGCAGCAACCGCTGGTGAGGAGGAAGAGATTGCTATACCAAACATGCCAGTTTCTTCGCAGCGTGCAACAATAGAAAATGTCATAGCGCTACTCAGGAATAACGGCTGTGCCGTCAATTTCTACAAGCCATTCCGGGCGCGCAAGAGCCTGCACAACCAAACCTGTTGAAACCGGGTGCACGCCTTTTATGTACTCCCCCATGGTTCGGTACACGTCTTCACGGTGCCGCACATCTGTTATGTAAACAACAACCTTCACCAAGTGCTCCATACTGCCACCAGCTTCTTCAATAAGCTGTTTGATATTTTGCATAACTTTATGTGTTTGTTCCACCGGATCATGGCTTTCAATATTCTTGGCATCATCCAGATTTTGTGGACACTGGCCGCGCAGCCAAACAGTTTTCCCGCCTTGTGTAACCACCGCCTGACATAGATCATTATCGAGACTTTGTTCTGGGTAGGTCTCTTTTGTGTTGAACTTTCGAATGCGTGTATGTGCCATATAGGGTCTCAGCTGTTTTTGTGTTTTTCTACCGAATTGCTGGCAGTAGAATGATGATAATCTAAATATTTATTTTGTGCACTGATATGATCCGCAAGGTTTTTAGCATCCTGCCACACACCCCAAATAAATGAAGACCCACGGCAAGTTTGCCAAGGCAGGCCCAAAAAGAAAATTCCAGGTTCTGTAGAAATGCCGCGATGATGCTTTGGGTTTCCATTTTCATTAAAGGCATCAACCTTCATCCAAGAATAATCTGAAACAAACCCCGTTGCCCAGATAATTGAGGTAACACCTGCTTCTTGGAGATTGAGCTCTTGAACTGGGTTTGTAACACAATCAGGATCAGGCCCGAACATACGTGCTTGCGGGTCTTCGGGTAAATCGAGGCCATTGCGTTCCACATACGCATCAGCTTCATCCAACATGGATAGGTATTTCGCATCGCCGTTTGCAATATTTTCTGCAAGGTCAGGTGCAAAAGACAAAGTGTCATTTTTAAATTTCTGCGTCATGCCTACAAGCGTCATGCCTTTTGATGCAAGCCGTCTGAAATCTACAGTATGACCGCCATTCGCGCCGCTTACACAAATTGTAAATCGCTCAGAGCCGGGTTGTTTTGATGCGGCACTCCACTTGCCCAAGACACCTAACCACCAAACATTGTCTCGCCCTCTATACCTGCGTGGTGGTCTTTCATGTGGGCCTACAGATAGGTATACCTGCCTTCCAGCCCGCATAAGTTCTTCGGCAATCTGAGTGCCTGATGAGCCAGCCCCAACAACCATCACAGCCCCTTCAGGCAATTGCTCAGGATTACGGTAACTAAAGGAATGTATCTGCAGAACGTCTGTTTGTTCCGGGATAACCGGAGGAATTACAGGAATTTGAAATGCGCCTGTCGCAGAGATAATATTGTTTGCTTCAACAATACCTTCTGATGTTTTCACAATAAACCCGGGACGTCCTAGATTTCGTTTTACTTCCGTAACTTCTACGCCGCATCGGATGGGCGCATTTATATGTTTTGCATAAGCAGTAAAATATTCCGCCACTTTTTCCTTGGGCACAAATGCATCTTGGTCAATATCATCAAATGCCATACCGGGAAATCGGTCATGCCAAGCAGGACCATTTGCAACCAGAGAATCCCATCGGCCAGTGCGCCAATTCTCTACAATTCGGCTCTTTTCCAAAACCAAATGCGGTATATTATGGCTGCTCAAATTTTCACTCATGGCGATGCCAGCTTGGCCTGCCCCAACAACGAGAGTGTCAATTTTCTCCTCAGACGTCATAACTTACCCAAGCAAATCTGCACCAACTTCTGTGATGCTTTCTCGTAAAATGCCTTCAATGGAAGCTATCATGGTTTCGTCCATAATCAAGGTTGGAGAAAGAATTAAAATATTCCCCAAAGGACGCCCGATAAGCCCTCTTTTTTGAGCAGCTTGCGCGATGCGAAGACCTATATTCTTATCGTCTGCAAAGGGAGCTTTTGTGTCATTATTCTCAACAAACTCAACGCCCATCATGAAATGGCTACCCCGAACCTCGCCAACAATATCCAAGTCACTTAACCCATGCAGGGCTTTTTCAAAAACCTTGCCTGTGGTTTGAACGCGTTGTGGAATCTGTTCTTGTTCAAGAATATTGATATTAGCCAGTGCTGCCGCAGCCGCAGCCGGGTGGCCAGAATAGGTCATTCCATGCAAGAACATCGCACCTGGTTCTGAAATAACATCATATATTTCATCTGAAATTATGGTTGCAGATAAAGGCTGGTATCCTGATGTCAGACCTTTGGCCGTATTGATAATATCTGGCACCATTCCGTACGCATCTTCTGAAGCAAACATATGTCCCAAACGGCCAAACGCTGTAACCACTTCATCTGCAACATATTTGATATCATGCTCCGCGGTGATGTCTCGCATGCGCTTATGATACCCATCAGGCGCAACCAATACACCCCCAGCCCCCATGATAGGCTCCGCAATAAATGCGCAGATGTTTTCCGCGCCGATATTGTCAATTGATGAGAGCATATCCTCAGCCAAAACATCCAAAAACTCTTCATCACTCATGCCGTCAGCTTCGCGATAAGCATAGGGTGAGCGCAAGTGATGTACCAACCCATCAGCGGCAGTGTCCCATCCATCAGAATAAGATGGTGTAGTCATAGCCATAGCAAGATGTGTTGACCCGTGATAAGCACCAACGCGAGACAGAACTTTCTTTTTGTTCGGTCTACCCAACCGGTTATTATAGTGATGCAACATGCGAATAGAACTGTCATTTGCAACAGAACCGGAGTTTGCAAAATAAACGCGATTTAAGTTGCCCGGCGCAAGTTGCGCGACTTTTTCTGAGAGCTCTGCTGCGGCGGGATGCGTGAAATTATAAAACGTTGAATAATAGTCCAGCGTTTCTAATTGCTTTGTGATCGCCTCAATAATCTCGCGGCGTCCGTGACCAACATTTACGCACCATAATCCACCGATCCCATCGATCAGTTGATTACCTTCACTATCCGTCACATAAGCGCCTTCGGCGCTAACGATGGCAGTACGGGCATCAGCTTGTTTTAGTCCATCTAAATTGGCAAAAGACTGAATGAGATGCGCATCTTTTGTGAGGATCTCGTCGGTTGTGAGTTTGTTCATTTTTCTACATCCATTTATTGCGCTTTGAGAGTTATTAATTGCCTCATCAAACCCCTGAAGAACGTTGATTGTGTTAATTCCAATTTCATCGATGTCGTAACCACCTTCCATCACAATAAGTGTAGGCAGATCAAGTGCGGCTATATCTGTACCATAAGTGGTGAAATCTTCCGATTTTAATTTAAAGAAACTAATGGGATCATTCTCAAATGTATCTACACCCAGTGATATGATGAGTGCTTCAGGTTCAAATGCTTGAACTTTGTGAAATGCATCAGACAGGCAATTGCGCCACTCTGCAAACCCTGTTCCAGGCTTCATTGGATAATTGTGATTAAACCCTTCACCTCTGCCAGAGCCGGTCTCGTCCGCATAACCCAAGAAATGTGGGAATGCATCTAGAGGATCGCCATGCAAAGATGCAAATAACACATCATCGCGTTCATAAAAAATGTCTTGTGTTCCATTACCGTGATGGAAATCAACATCGACAATTGCAATTTTTTTCATGCCCTTATCAAGCAAATGTTGAGCGGCAACTGCTGCATTATTTATGAAACAATAGCCACCATACATATCAATCGCTGCGTGATGGCCCGGAGGACGACAGAGCGCAAAAACTGCGCGTTCACCCTTGTGAATTAAATCAGCGCCTGTGAGTGCTACCTGTGCACTCGCGTATGCCGCATCCCAAGTGCCTTCGGTTAATGCAGTCTCATTGGCCATTGAATAATAGCCTAACTTGCCTTCAATATGATTTGGAATTTTCTGCGCCATGCGTCGAGCAGGCCACGTAGTTGCCATGGCTTCGCCTTTGTAACCAACTGCAAGCCACTCTTCCCAAGCGGTTTGTAAAAGCGAAATATACCCTTCATCATGGATGCGCAGGATCGGTTCCATCCCAAAATCATCAGGGTCAACAATTTCCCCTGCGTTTACTTTATCATTGCGAGACAGAATGTAATCCATACGCGATGGACGCTCAAAAGGTTTGACCAGTTGGCCACCATAAAGTTCTGTATCTGCATCCCGCAACTTGTGCTGGTCTGAATATATAATTTTCATAACAGTTCCATTTAAAAGGTAGGTTGGGAGCATTCCTGCTCCCAACTTATGTTTACTTCTTCAAGTTCGTCCAGATCGTGTCATACACTTTTTGAACCTCTTCAGAACAAGCCATTACAAATTGACCTGGTTGATCTGAAGGTGGATTTAGTTCTGGAGATCCAGTAACCTCTGGGCTCAAGAAGGTAGCTGTACCATCTACGCCCGGTGTATATTGGGCAAAGTTTGAAACCGCTGCCGCATTTTCAGGCTCAAGAAGGAAGTTCATGAACTTGATCGCATTTGCACGGTTTGGTGCATCTTTCAACAACACCACGTTATCCATCCATACAACATAACCTTCTTTTGGAAATGCATATTGGATCTTGTCATTTTCACCGCGTGCTTTTGCAGAAAAGCCATTGTAGATCATGCCCGCAGCTGCATCACCGGAAACAAGCACATCTTTTGCAATGTCTGACCCGAATGAAGCCCAATCGCCTTTAGCGCCTTGTAGAAGGTCGTTAAGGGATTTGAGTTGATCCCGATCAGTGCTGCACTGAGGAATACCAAGATGCATGGAAGCAAGTGCGAGAACTTCGCCCTGACTATCAAGCATGTTGATTTTGCCCTTTAGTTCAGCAGGTGGATTAAACAAAATCTCTGTCGTGTTAATATCGCCTGAGTAAACACCCGTATTCACAGAAAAGCCGGTTGATCCCCACTGATATGGAATAGAGCTTTTACGGCCTGGATCAAAACTAACGTCAGCCCACTGGCTTGAGATGTTACCGAAATTAGACATTTCAGATTTCTCAAAAGTATCCAGCATACCTTGCTTGCCCATAATTTCGACCATGTAATCGCCTGGAACGGCAACATCGTAACTGCCTAACTTACCGGCTTTAAGCGAGGCAAGCATAGATTCATTACTGTCATAGGTATCCATTGTAACTTCAACGTTGTGCTCTTTAGCAAACTTGTCCAGCAACTCTTGCGGGATGTACTCAAACCAGTGGTAAATTGATAATTTACCTTCAGCATTTGCAGCGGATACTGCAAGGCTCAGCGCTATTGCTGAAACGCCAATTTTTAAAAGTGTCTTCATTGTATTATTCTCCCTTGGTTAATTTGACTTTTGTTGTTGACCTGATCGCCCTACGAAATAGGACAATGTTACAAATGCTACTGAAACTAATAAGAGTAGCGTTGAGATTGCCATGATGTTGGGCTGTATGCCTCGTTTAACCGCGCCAAAAATAGCGGTTGGTAGAGTTTCAATCCCAGCACCTTTGACAAAATTGGTAATAATGAAATCATCCAGTGAAATGATAAAGGCTAGTAAAAAGCCTGAAATAATGCCCGGCCACATCAATGGCAGCAGGATCAAACGAAATGCCTGTGCTCTTGTTGCGTAGAGATCAAGTGCTGCTTGCTCATAAACATCCTCGATACCCTGCATACGTGCCGCAATCGGCAAATATGCAAATGGTATGCAAAAGACTATGTGAGCAACAAGGATTGTCAGATAACCAGACGTAAACCCAATGGCAGAGAAAAATATAAGTAAGGCAACAGCCGTTACAATCTCCGGCACCATAAGCGGAAGATTGATCAATGCAAATCCGATTGATCGACCTTTGAACTTGCCGGCGCGTAACATTGCGGTGGCTGCCATGGTTGCGATGACCGTAGACAAGGTTGCCGCCGCAGTTGCAATAACAAGTGAGTTAATAGCAGCTTGTTTAAACTTTGGAGCTTCGGGACCGAAGAATACTTCATCATACCAGCGTAAGGAAAAGCCGCCCCAAATCGTAATCGACTTACTGTCATTGAATGAATAAATCATCACGATTAGCAGTGGTGCATAAAGCAGGATCAAACATAAATATGTCATTGGCAGGAAGCCAGGGTAGCGTCTCAAATCAATTTTTTTAGCCATTGACTTACCCCTTCCTGTCTTGTGCACGTGCGTAAAAAACCAGCACCACAAGAACCATGCTCAGCAAAATCATGGATGCGGCAGCGCCAAATGGCCAGTTGCCCGCATTGCCCTTAAACTGTTCTTCGATAAGCGATCCAATCATAAAATTCTTGGCGCCCCCAAGAAGATCAGGCGCTAGAAACGCTCCTAAAGAAGGAACGAAGACCAGGATACATCCAGCAATAATGCCGGGCTTTACCATCGGAAATATAATCTTATGCAAAATTACAAACTTGGTCGCATATAAATCTGCGGCTGCTTCTGAGAGTGAAAAATTATACCGCTCAACGCTGGCATAAATCGGCAATACCATGAACGGCAAATAGGAATAAAACAGACCAAGTTGAACCGCGAAATTGGTGTTGATCATATGGATCGGTTCAGAGATCAAGCCAATAGAGAGTAGCCACTCATTTATCGGACCATTATCTCGGATTAAAAATTTCATAGAAATCGTGCGGATGAGCAAATTCACCCAGTATGGAATGGTGATCAAAAACAACCACACGGATTTACTGCGCCCCGTACGCGTTGCAATGAACCACGCCGTTGGAAATCCAATCAACAGACAAAAGACCGTTGCCAGAAAGGCCTGCCACATAGAGCGCCAGAATATTGATATATAGGTCCATTCAATTTTAGGTGGCTCATCTCCAAACAAGCCACGGTCAAAAAAGAATTGGTCGTATGCAGCCGGGGAAAATTCCCATATCACCCCACCACGAAATTCCTTGGTCAAGAATGAATAGATCAGCATTATGCCAACGGGTAATACTAGAAAAAAACCGATAATGACCCAAGAGGGCAACATTAGGTATT
>CAZXZQ010000111.1:0-8298 GCA_964645215.1 uncultured Rhizobiaceae bacterium
GCTAATTTACTCGGCTTCCTTGCCAGTATATCTGCAAACCATGGATCAAACTTCTCAGGCTTGGTTCTGATCATGCGCATTCTTGAAGTCATGCCAAGCACCAGCAAGCGGCGGATATATTGATCTCCCATCTTTGAGATGCGTCCCAAGCGTTCTTTGCCACCACTGGATCGATTGAGTGGTGTTAGTCCCAGCCATGCAGCTAACTCGCGGCCATTATTGAACTGTTTACCACTTCCAATAGTAGCTACAATTGCAGATGCAGTGATAGCGCCAACGCCAGGTATTGTTTGAAGTAACGCAACCCGTTTCTCGAGCCTGGCAATTTGTGTCATCTTACGAGAATAGCTGAGTATCTTTTCGTGTAAAAATATCAACTGTTCGCAAAGCTCGAAGATGACATCACCAACTACTTCTGGCAGATCAGCCTGTTCGCCATTCAAATAATCTTTAGCAAACCCAAGGGCATGATAAATGCCTCGGGACAAGATAATGCCGAACTCAGCCAATTGTGCACGCAACATGTTGATTGTTTGTGTACGTTGACGGACAATGAGATCGCGTGTTCGATGAACCGACAATATAGCCTGCTGTTCAGGTGTCTTTACTTCAACAAATCGCATTGTCGGGCGAGTGACTGCTTCGCAGATAGCTTCAGCATCTGCTGCATCGGATTTACCTCGTTTGACATATGGTTTTACATAAACGGGTGGGATCAATTTGACATCATGGCCCAGTTTAATCAGTTCTCGCGCCCAGTGATGACTGGTTCCACAAGCTTCAATTCCAACTAAGCATGGCTCAAGATTCTCAAAGAACGATAAGACTTGTGATCGTCGCAAGGCGCGATTGAATGCAATTTCACCATCATTGGTGATGCCGTGGACTTGGAAAACATTCTTGGCTAAATCTAGACCGATTGTTGTAACTTTCATGGGGTAGCTTCTCTAAAGCAGTTTCTGACAACTGCAGTATGGCGCATAAAGCGCCGATGGTGCAGGAGCCATCCACCCCATCCGCATACCGGCCATTTGCCTGCGGGATAATTTGAAGTTTATTACCTACCTAGTGTCTTCGACCATTCAGTTGATTTTTCATGCTGTCGAAAAGGTAAGATGTGAATTTGATTGCCAAGTTTAATCATTATTGACCCACCTTTGAGGGAAAGATAATGTTTAGCCAATTGATGTAAATTCTCATCAAACAAAATTTATCGCAAATGGAGTATGCTAAATGTCCCCCAATCAACTTAATGATGGATTCAGCTTACAACGGCGAAACTTAAACGGTGGCACCGAGCCGCTAAAAGATTGGACCCTTCAGAATGAAACAGGTCCTCTAACGGATGTCTTGCTTGGCTCACCCGCTTATCTTTATCACCGCGCAACCTCCAGCCTGTCGCGCAAGCATTTGCGAGAAGCGCCCTGCAATATTCAAGTTGCTCAAGCCCAGCATGCGGAACTGGTAGATGCTTACAGGCACTTCAATGTAAATGTGCATATGCATGAGCCTGAACCAGAATTGACCATGCAGGTCTATTCACGCGATTCCAGTGTTATGACACCCTATGGTGCTTTTATCACTGCGATGTCGCAATGGTGGCGACGGGGTGAGAACTATGCAGCAATCCGCACCTACGAAAAACTGGGCATCCCGATCTACGATATGGTGACCGCCGGAACCTTTGAGGGTGGTGACTTCAATGTCATTGAAGAAGGATGTGTCCTGATTGGATGCGGTGAAGCGCGAACCAATGAACCAGGCGCACGTCAGGTCGCAGATTGGTTTGAGAAAGAAGGGTGGGAAGTTCGCCTCGCTTTTATCGATGAATATTATGTCCATATTGATTTGATGGTTGTTCCCATCGCGGAAAAACTAACGGCCGTTTGTCTGGCGTGTACAGAGCCGGCCATTGTCGATTGGCTAAAGGCTAAGGGGCATGAAATTATTGATGTGCCTTTTCAGGACACTATGGCATTAGGCTGCAATATGATGTCGTTGGGCGGTGACAAAGTCATAGCTCCAAGCTCCTCAACGACTTTGATCGAAAATTTAAAATCCAGAGGGTTTGAAGTTGCTTCCGTTGATACAGCAGAGATTTCAAAAACAGGCGGCGGCATCCACTGTATGGCGCAAGCGTTGAGACGTGAGGTCAGAGCATAGTTAGAATAGTTCTATTCGGCTGCGGAATATGTTCCCACGAGAACTTTAAAGCCTACCAACTGCCTCTGGTTTTCAACCATTCAGCAGATTTTTTCATGCCGCCGAAAGGGAAGACGTGAATTTGTTTGATGGCTGAATTGCCAGATAGGGCAGCCTCTTCGATTGGACTTACAATTTCATCCGGGTCGAAACCAGCCGCCATGGTTAGAACTGCACCAGCGCGTTTTTTCAGGAATGAAAGCGAATTGCCAACGCCGCACATGGCCGCGAATTTGATGAGTGTTGTGATTTTGGCTGGACCTGCGACACCTAGATGAACAGGTAAGTCTACGCCACCTGCTGAGAGGCCATTTGCCCAAGTCACAAATTTCTCTGCATCAAACCCGAACTGTGTGACGACGCGAACATCAATATCGCTTCGGTTGTGAAAATCTTGTTTGAATTTTAAGGCTTCCATCGCGACTTCATCTGTAAAGTCAGGTGAACCTTCTGGATGCCCCGCCACGCCCATTTCCTTGATGCCGTATTTATCAAAGAAACCGGTTTCGAGAACTTTCATGGTTGAATCAAATTCACCTGCTTCTTTTTCCAATCCACCGCCAATGACAAGCACGTCGGTAACGCCCGCATCTTGCGTCATCATCTTAATACGTGTTTCAAGCGCCTCTTTGGTGGTGAGACGGCGGGAAGCAAAGTGCGGCACTGCTTTGTAGCCAAGGTCGTTTACACGTTTTGCGCCAGCAGTGAGTGTTTCGGGCGTGTCCGTGCCTACATCCGTGATATACACTCTTGAACCTGCCGGGAATAGACCGGGCAAGTCTTCATTCTCTACGGCTTGTTTTGGAGAAATCTCAATAGATGCGGCAACTTTGGTCATGTTAGGTTTCCTTACCGCCAGCTTTAACAAGCGCTACAAGGCGGGTTTTGTCGTATTCAGTTTCAAGTGCGTTTGCGGCTTTTTCTGCTTCGGCTTCAAGATCATCACTTACTTCAACCGGATCAGCGCGACGCCATTCTTCTAGATAATCGTCGGTTTCTGCTGCACCTGTTCGCATGGCGCACATATCGATTGCTTCGGTAAAGCGCAAGGAGAGTTCACGCTTTGCAACGTTGCGTCTTCCTGCTTTTACGATGACTTGGGCAGGGATGTCCCGCCAGTAAACGATTTGTAGTTGAGCCATGATGGGTCTCCGAATTATTGAGTGAGAATGTTTCACGATGCATGATTTCGATGCGTTACACGCGACGCGATTTAACGAAAAAGCGGCTATGAAGCTTTTTTCAATGTTATAAAAGCGGAGCTTTCAAACTCCATTACTGTTTTGCCAGAGGGATTTAAGCCAGTTACCCGGTTTGTCATTACCCACCAGTCAGGCCGAGATTTACTGGCGCGTATGTCTTGTATGTGATTTTCATAGTGTACCGTATCGCCAGCAAAAACTGGGTTAGGCCAATTCATATATCGAATGCCGGGTGAGGGACCAAATACGGGAAATGTTTTGTTTTTGTCTTTCAACCGCTGTGTGGTTTCTTCAACAAATGTACGTTGCATAGACATCCAAACGGAAGACACATGAAACCCATTGGCAATTAGGCCGCCGTATGGGCTGGTTTTAGCCTTCTCACTATCAGTATGAAAGTCAAACGGCGCATAGCTTTTGCCATATCGGATAATTTCTTCAGTGGTAAAGAGGTGAGAGCCAATATTTACTTTATGCCCTTTTTGTAAAAATTCAGGAATTTCAAGCATTTGACGCCCCTTCATTTTCAAATACCGCGAGATGTTTCATGGCGAGAACTGGCTCGCCGTTTTGGTTTTTGATGATATATTGAAAGCTTGCAGTAAACCCAGTTTCAGACTTGTCGGTTTTGATTAATGTGGCGGTTCCAGATAAAATGTCATCGACATAAACTGGCTTAATCCATTTGCATTCTTCTATGCCCTCAGTGCCAATATATCCGGCATCTTTAAAGCAAACATCGTACATCATGCGTATTGTAAGTCCGCATGTTTGCCAACCAGATGCGCATAAGCCGCCGAGCATCGTTTTTTTGGCTGCTTCTTCGTCAAGGTGGAAAGGGGCTTGGTCGAATTCTTTGGCGAATTCTATGATTTCATCACGCCCAATTTGGCGTGGCCCCAGCTCTATTTCTGTGCCGGGTTTTAGGTCTTGGATTTGCATTGGAAACTCGACTCAAACGTGGTTAACCATTTATTAAAATTGTTATCTCAAATCCCTTCAAGTACACAAGAAAATATTGTATGTTGTGTGATATTGTTTGGTCTGGGGCCTTACTGGAAATTGATGCGTATGAGTAAAGTTTTACAAAAGTTTGCAAAGCGACTAGCTAAGCCGTTGCTTATAACAACGTTGCTTGTTTTAGCGGCATGCGCAACACGCCCAGAAGAAACGGCGGCCATTCGTACAATTGTTCCCACTGAAGCCATTGATATTGTTTCACCTACTGATGCACCGATTGAGCGATCCAGAGATGATCGCCACACGGTATTAGCCTTGTCTGCTGGTGGGCCTGATGGTGCCTTTGGTGCTGGTGTTATTGCTGGGTGGACGCAAAATGGAACCCGACCCAATTTTGATGTTGTAACAGGGGTTTCAACAGGCGCATTGCTATCTGTCTTGGCTTTTCTAGGCTCTGAATATGATGATTTGGCCAAAGAACTTTACACCACGCAGAGCAATGAAGATATTTTCAAAAACCGTGGTTTACGAGGTGTTTTCAGTGATAGTCTTTATGACAATGCGCCATTACAAGCGCAGATTGAAAAACATGTAACTCAAAGCATGCTGAATAAGATTGCTGCTGAACATCAAAAGGGTAGGCGCCTTTATGTTGCGACTACAAACTTAGATGCAGGCGAGCTTGTTATTTGGGATATGGGGCGAATTGCATTGGGAGGGCGCACAAACCCGCTACAGCATTTTCAAAAAGTGCTACGTGCATCTGCTGCTGTTCCTGGGTTTTTCCAACCGGTATATATCAAGCCAAAACGCGGTGTTCAATTGCGCCAAGCGCATGTCGATGGTGGTGTGAAAGAACCTATTTTATATGCTGATTTTATGGGGCGTACAGCGGCAGAAGAAAAAGACCTTTATATCGTGGTCAACGGTTCTACTAAACGTTTTAATGCATCGCATCCAGTAAAGGCCAATTTGGCAAGCATTGCTCAAAAAACAATTTTTGAGCTTATGCGTGAAATTCAATCCGATACGGTGTTCCGCCATTTCGCACGTGCACAACGCTCAGGAATAGACTTTCATTTGACTTCAATTCCTGACAATATTCCAATTCCTAATAAGAGCCTGGACTTCAATCCTGTTCGTATGCAGCAATTGTATAATGCAGGATTTCAAATAGGCTTGTCTGGGCCGGAAACATGGCGTAGTACGCCGCGTTCAGATGATCTGGAACAAAGGGTTTCTGCCGCTACTGAGTAGATTTATTCGGCGTATCGAGCATTTCAGTATTGGTGAGCGTGCGATTGTTAAACCATTTGTTTAATCGCCACATGCCCCATGCTAATGGGATAGCCGCTAGCCCGCCGATTACCCATGCGAGTGGTTCATCTGCAAAGCTTTCAAATATTTGCGTATAGGCGTGTATCCCAGCAAAGGTCATTGCAGTATTGAACAGGCCACGGTTGTTTCTGTGCGCGGCAAGAATGATGATCGCAACCAGTGCAATCGCCCAAAGGATTGAATAAACGTCAGCTGAAACTATCCATGCGTTCTCTAAAAAAGCCTCGCGTGCTGTTTTCCACGATTCTTGATTTTCAAAGCCGCTTTTATAATATCGAATTCCTGGCCCCCAGATGGTTTCACCAATACGGTCACCCCATATTGAACCGACCAAAGCGCAAAGGTTTGCAACAATAAATGCGATCACGCTGACTATTCTGGAGTGCCGCGCTGTGCGCTCAGAAAATACTGCTGATACCCATAACGCTGCGATGATCAACAATGCCATTTGGAGGATGCTGAGGGTCGATTCTGGTGAATAAAATACATATGCCGCAGTGAAATAAGCGGTGCCTGTATTAAGCGCTTGAGCAAAGGGAATGATGGCCAAAGCGGTTAACGTTCTTATGTTTGTAAACCAGCCAAGTGCGATGATGATAGCTGTGCTATAAAGATGGGAAAGTGAAACTGGAAAGCCAGAGACGGCATTCCGATCAAGCAAATAATACATTCCGATTAAGTGTACTGCCGCGCCCATTAGCATGATTGAACCGGTAACGAATTTCGTTGTAAATGCTTTCGTTGCAAACCTGTACGCTGAAATTACTGCGATGATTGCACCGCCGATGATTAATGCTGGACCTGCTATAGAAGAATATTTGTCCAGGAGTTCAATTGCAGCGCCACCTATCATCATGCCTGAACCAATCAGTGCTGCCGCATTGCCAAACATTTGAAAGAGTTCTTTGCCTTTGGCTAGAATGAAAAGGCCGCTGCCCAAGAATAATATTCCGCATATGGCAACTGAGATGGGGGAGGCGAGCCAGAAAATAAGGCCGCCGGTAGCGCTTAATATACCAAAACACAGTACTAGGTTAATCGCTAAGTTTACCATCGTCTCACGCGCGCGAAGTTTCATTTCACTTGCTTGCGATGTGTTGATGATACCGTCTTCGGTTAATTTTTGCGTGTTGGCGACAATATACATTTCAGGCTCCATTTGAACAGTGTTCATAAATAATGTAAAAATGAACAATGTTCAAGTAATTTTTCAAAATTTATAAAATTATAACTAACGTGCTGTTTAAATTCAGTTATTAGAAATTGCGCTGGTTAAATCACCATATCCGGTAAATTGATATTCATATTCCAAACCTAAAAATGCCGCGGCTTCTTTAGCGTTTTCCTGCAATTCTGGATCTTCAGTCTGAGCGATGTAAAGGGCGCGTGTATAGTTTGAGAAATACATCTCTTTAAGTTCAGGATGTTTATCAAGCCCAAGAGGGCGCTTCATAAATGTATCAAAGTGGCGGGCCAAAAAGTCTGTAATGAAAAAGGTGGTTAGATAGTCATCGTCTGCATCTGTAAATGCTTGATTGCCTATATAGAATGAAAAGCAGTGCGGCCCTTCAATGCGTTCTACACCGTGTTTTATGCAAACCTTGTCCAGCTCACCGCCAGTACCGCAATCTGCGTAGCCAACAAAAATATGCTCATAACCTTCATCTTTTGCAGCTTGAATGGCGATGTCCATATGTGGTGCAATTTTCTCCGGGTGGTGGTGATATTCTGCTGGCAAGCATTTTAGATCAACATGGTCAAAACCAAGCTGTTCATTCACAGCCAAAACCTCACGTGCGATCATACCACATGCTATGATGCGTAATGATGGTTGCGTGGCTTTTGTCTGGTTCACGTAATACCCTTTTTCCCCTGGTGTTCTTATAAGACTATACCATAAAAAAGGGCGCTATAAGCGCCCAATCTTCAATTCAATTTTTAGGCATCATGGCTTGCCATTAGCCTGCAGCTAATTGGTTATGTTTTTTAGCCATAAACTCTTTTGCGGTTTCAACTGCAACTGCCGCATCACGGCAGTATGCGTCTGCACCAATTGCTGCGCCAAACTCTTCGTTAAGTGGTGCGCCACCAACAAGAATTGTGTAGTCGTCCCGCATGCCTTTTTCGACCATCGTATCAATTACAACCTTCATGTAAGGCATGGTTGTTGTAAGCAGTGCTGACATGCCAAGAATGTCTGGCTTATGCTCGTCAATCGCTGCAAAATATTTGTCGACGTCAGAATTAATGCCGATGTCGTGCACGTCAAAGCCTGCACCTTCCATCATCATGCCAACAAGGTTTTTACCAATGTCATGAATGTCACCTTTAACCGTGCCGATAACCATTGAGCCAAGCTTTGGTGCGCCAGTTTCAGCAAGTAGGGGGCGGAGAATGGTCATGCCCGACTTCATTGCGTTTGCTGCAAGAAGCACTTCCGGCACGAATAGAATGCCGTCGCGGAAGTCGATACCAACGATACGCATGCCTTCTACAAGGGCTTTGGTCAGCACATCATATGGGGTCCAGTCACGCCCCAGAAGAATATGAACGGCCTCTTCGATTTCCTCTTTGAGGCCATCGTAAAGGTCATCAT
>CAZXZQ010000112.1:0-8258 GCA_964645215.1 uncultured Rhizobiaceae bacterium
ACAAGAAACAGCTACAGCGCCAGATTACTGACCGACCCGCAATTTGAAGAATTCATTTCACTCTGCATTATGCTCAACCGCGAAATTCACCGCTCCGGCAGTTTTATTGAAAAGCTTGGTATTTACTCTTTCGCTGTTTCATTAACTGAGAAAGGCATCAGCACAAGCAGAGCGGATACTATTATCCGCGATCTCTTCAAGGGCTTGTTCGGACAAACGCTTGATGGGCTTCGCCAGTCACTTTTGAAAAATGAAGAGGCATTGGATGAAGAAGCAATTGCGATGGGCTTTCCATATGCGGTGGAAGTTTTACAGATGATTGAAGGCAGTGACAATGATGAAAGACAAGGCGTTACGTCTGTTCCATTTCATCGCGCCTATTCTCATCAAGCCGCACTCATGGCGACACAACTTTCAATCACGGATGCTGCTGCCAAGAAAATTATCAGCGAGCAATTTGAGAAGCTTGAAGGCCGAGCCTTCTATGAGGAAGGCAAGCAATATGAGGACAAGTATTTCCAACCTCAAATTCAGGCTGAGAAACGTCAACGTGAAACTCGCAAGTCAAAGAACTTCAACCATGAAGCTGCATGATCTTTTTCATTGCATACCAATGTACCGTCGCCAATCTGGCGGCAGTGCCAATCAAATGCGAAGCATTTGTTGCGAGAGGGATCGAACGGGAGAGCGTAGCGTCTCCCTTCGCAAGAGGTGCGGTGTCATACACCCGCACACATCTTGCATAAGTTACTTATGCCTTATTCCGTGCAAGGATGAAGCTGCCGAATGAATTCATTTGGCGTGAGATCTGGGTCGAACACATCTTTGGTATTTAGATGCCGGGCGCAAGCTGGATCGGATCATAAAAGGTTTAATTGATCTGAACAGAAGATGGAGAATCGGTAGATGTCTCGAACGCAAGAAAAGATTTTGATTAAAAGTTTATAGAATTCTTGAATTTAGATTCAAAAACTGGCAAACAGTTAGAAGTTAATGCTTTTAGGAGGGGCGTAGATTAAATGAAACACGTAAAACCAAGTGCCGCTCGATTTGGTGATGGCTTAGCAGCCGTGATCATGTCAATCGTTGCCTTAATCCTGCTCGCAGGTGTGGGTATGAATTTTGTTAACATTTTAGCACGTTATTTTTTCCTAGCTCCTTTTCACTGGGTTGAAGAAGTGATGACGTTTATGCTGATCTGGATTACCTTCTTGTCAGCTGGCGCAATTGCTTGGGAGGGAAAACATTTATGTATTGATTTGTTCCTTCCAGTATTATCACGTTATATTCGGATGGTTGTTGTATTAGGTGGCATGCTAGCAACAATGGCTATCTGCGCGCTGATGTTAAAGCAATCTTGGACAATGGTTACGAATTTTCTAAAAAATGATCAAACAAGTTTAGTTGCTCAAATTCAGATGGAAATTCCACACGGAGCGATCCCAATTGGCTTTGCATTAATGATTTTTCTTATAGTGCTTCGCATAATTACTTACCGCTCAAGTTTAAGTGAAATAGGACTGGATGATGTATTGGAAGATATGGAGCTATCTAGTGTTATTAAACCAAAAGAAGTGCCCGTAAGCGACGCTAATCAAGATAAAGGAAAGAATTAATGGAGGGATTAATTCTAGGCTTTGTGCCGATTATATTGTTGTTACTAGGACTACCTATTTTTGCTGTCCTTTTGATATCCTCTTTCCTCGTTTTAACTATGGTAGTGCCTTTGCCTTTTATTGCCATGCACCAGGTGATGTACGGTGCAATAACTAAGCTTGCCTTAATCTCCATACCGTTCTTTATCTTTGCAGGTAATCTAATGGGGCAAGGGGGGATTTCTCTTCGAATTGTGGACTGGACGTTGTCAATTATTGGCTCAATCCGAGGCGCACTAGCGCTTGCAACGGTCGGAGCATGCACTGTCTTTGGCGCTATTTCAGGGTCTAGTCCTGCAACTGTTGCTGCAATTGGTGGTGTGTTGTTCCCGGCATTACGTAAGCACGGTTACAGTGTGCAATTCTCTAGTGGGCTGACGATATCAGCTGGTGCGATTGCTCTAGTCATTCCACCTTCTATCCCGATGATTTTATATGCGGCATCTGCTGAGCAAGATGTGGGAAAGTTATTTTTAGCAGGGATCATACCAGGAATTCTTATTGCGACACTAATGGCTATATATATTTACTGGTATTGCAAGAGAAATGGGCTTCAAGCTGAGGGTAAATTTGAATTCTCAGAAGTTCGCCGTACAACTGTGCGAGGCGGCTGGGCATTGCTCACTCCAGTTATAGTATTAGGTGGCATTTACTCTGGTATATTCTCACCGACAGAAGCGGCAGGTGTTGCTTGTGTCTATGCGATGATTGTAGCGGTTTTGATCTACAAGGAAATTAGCATAGCAGATGTGTGGAGAGCGGCGTCAAGAAGTAGTTATCTAACAGCTCAACTTTTGATAATTGTTGCTGCCAGTGGCGTGTTTGTTTGGCTATTAACCGTTAACGGAGTTCCCGTCAAACTAACTACCTGGATTGATAGTCTAGGTATGCCGCCATGGATGTTGTTGCTGGCGATTAACATTTTACTATTGTTAATTGGCGCAGTGTTAGAGCCAATTTCTGCGATCCTAGTTTTCACCCCGTTGTTGAAGCCATTAGTTGATGCGATGGACGTAGATCCAATTCATTTTGGGATTATCATGACCGTAAACTTGAGTATAGGCATGTTTACGCCGCCATTTGGGATGAACATTTTTGTCTTTCAGGCAATGTTCAATCAAGATCTAAAAACGGTTTACAAAGGTCTTATTCCCTTCGCCATTGTGAACATCATCGGTTTATTGATGATCACATACATACCGGCGCTTTCACTGATCTGGTTCTAATGGATTAGTGAATCCGTCACCATGATTGGAAAGATAATCCAGTCATTAATTTAAAAACTAGTAAAACTCTGGAGGAATATAATAATGAAACGGACAAGTTTACAGAAAGTCCTAAGAACAGGCTTAGCGTCTGCTGTTCTATCAGCTATGACCAGCATCGTAGCATTGCCGGCATTGGCCGCTGATTACACAATGAAAATTGGGACGCCTACTATCAACGATCCAATTCATAAATTCGCTGTACGCTTTGGCGAAGTATTGGAAAAAAAATCTGATGGTAAAATAGACGTAACGATCTTTCCATCAGGTCAGCTGGGCACTATGCCTGCCCAAGTTAGTGGCATGCAAACTGGCATTCAAGAAGCGCTTGTCGCACCGGCAGGCTTTTTGGGCGGTGTAAACAAGGGCTTTCAGGTCACCGATGCGCCTGGCTTCTTTGATAATGCTAAAGAAGCACATGCTTTGGTTAATCACCCAAAGTTTCGCGACAAATATCGTAATCTTGCTAAGTCCGGTGGCATTAGTGGTGTATCGCTTTGGATCTATGGACCTCACAGCTATGTTTCAACAGTCGAAACCCGTACTCTAGCGGATCTTGATGGGCAAAAAATTCGTGTTTTAGCCACTCCTATGGAACGTGCCATTGTAGCTGAAGTCGGAGTAACTGGTGTACCGATGCCGTTCATCGAAGTGTTAGCTGCAATCCAGCGCGGTACAGTTGATGGTGTACGTACAATGCCTGCTGTTATGACCCCTCTGAAGTATTTCAACACCGCACCTTACTTGTTGCAAGCAGATGATGGTATTCTGACAATTGGTCTTTGGGTCAGCGAACAGTGGCTTGCAAGTTTGCCTGCTGATATGCGTACTCTTGTTGAGGAAACGGGCGTTGAAGTCGGCGATTGGGCCACAGATATGGCTGCACAGGCTTGGTCGGATGCTTTGGTTGAATGGACTGAGAAAGGTGGCACTGTAAGTACATTGTCCGACGAAGAAAAGGCTGCGCACTTTAAAAAATTGCAGCCAGTAGCAGATAAATTCCTTACTGAAGATGCTGCGTCATCAGAATTATGGGATATTTTGAAGTCGCTAAAACAATCTAACTAAGCACATTAAGAGACTCCCGACATACAGGTCGGGAGTTTTTTTTAGCGAGGTGTTGGTGACTTGATTTTACTTAAATGTGTGATGTTGATAATTTTAGGTAGGTAACTTAGAATACAATTGAAGAGTATAAATTCAGGGATTCAACGACTTTGGCACGACCGCGAAAATTTGATTCCGACTATGCATTGTTGCAAGCAATAGAAGTATTCTGGAAAAAAGGATACGTCGAAACCAGTGTACAGGATCTGTGCATTGCGATGGGCATTAATGCTGGTAGTCTATATTCCGCATTCGGTGCCAAGCAAGACGTCTTTATTGCTGCCATACGACAATACATTGCATCAGTTACATCAGAAGGTGTTGCACTTATTCATGATGCTCCAACAGGCACACAAGGCATCGCGCTCTATTTTGATTATATCATTGACGGTATTTTCTCTGGAAATCGTCGCTATGGTTGCTTTGGCACTAATTCGTTTCTTGAACTTAGAGCAACCGAAAACGAAGCCGTGCAAATCGTGGCAGGACATTTCAAGTATCTTGAGAGTGTATTCGTCAATGCCTTGAATCGGGACAGTATTAGCCAGGCTGAAACACAAGCCAAATACCTTGTGTGTTTGGCGCAGGGCTTAAATGTCTTAGCGCTTACAGAACCAACATATGATCAGATGCAACAAATAGTCAGTACTGCGTTGACTCAGCTTGATCCCGATAAAGCCATGGCCTAGACTTACAATTCTCAAGGATACTTCCATTCGTTTGGTTTGAATGCTGGATCTAGTGGTGTTTGAACCATTTGATTAACGTAGTTAGATATTATTTTGTGGGAGATTCCTATTACGACCTCCAATAGGTGATGGCGTTCGTATCCAGAATTCAGTAAAGCCTGTTGATCCGCGATGGTAACCACACCACGTTTCAGTACAAGTTCCTTTGTGAAAATATGCAGCGCTTGTAGCTTTACATCAGGCAGCGCGGCGCCCTCCCGCAATGCCTGCAAAATATCTGGAGGCATTTGGGCAAGCTTGGCTAACCCAGAATGTCCGGCGACACAGTAAGCGCAGTTGTTCAGAAAACTGGTTGTGATTAGAACAACTTCACGCTCGATCGGATTAAAGCTGGTATTAGCGAAATCATCGAAGCTGTGGAGGTAACTTTTCAATACGATTGGAGACAACGCCATGGCGCGTTGCATATTAGGTATGAATCCAAAACGTTTCTTGAAATCAGTAAGTTGTGCACGTGTTTCTTCTGATGCATTCTCTTCAGTAAACATCACGAATTCTGGCATAACGTTCTTCTCCTTTTCCATTAATAGTACGTTGCGTAACTGCATTTAGGTTTCTTGTTCGATTCTTGAAAAATTACATAATAGTTATTGAATTAAAATTCAAAAACTATTAGCGTTTGGTAATAATACACCCCCAGCATGAGGAAGAAATTTGAATTGCTCGCATTTTATTTCTGCTGGCTAAAATGTTATAAAGGATAACTAACGATGGCCATTAAAGCTTTTGTTTTTGATGCATATGGAACGCTTTACGACGTTCAATCTATTTCTCATATCACGGACTTGGAATTTCCGGAACACGGTGAGCTAATCACCCAAGTCTGGCGGTTAAAGCAACTGGAGTATACTTGGCTACGCACGCTTATGCAAAATTATCGTAGCTTCTGGGAAATCTCTGAAGAATCACTTGTCTATACGCTAACTGCACTTGGGCTTGAGTCTGATCAGGCTAAGATAGATCGAATTATGGATAAGTATCTGCATCTTGATCCCTATGCAGACGCCATCGATGCATTAAAATCGCTTAAAGGAACGCCCTTGGCTATCCTGTCAAATGGTAATCAAAGTATCTTAGATGATTTGGTGAAAAATACAGGCTTGGCCACGTATTTTGACGAAGTGATCAGCATAGATATTGCAGGAAATTTCAAGCCTCATCCGAGTGCCTATGAATTGGTAGAAAAAAAGCTTGGCGTACAACGTGACGAAGTTATGTTTGTCTCATCCAATGCTTTTGACGCCACAGCAGCGAAGAACTTTGGTTTCAATGTATCTTGGATAGAGCGTGTCACGCCAGAAGCTTTGGCTGCTGAAGTGTCTGACTGTGCAACCGTTGGGCCGACTTCGATGTTTAAGATTCTGCGCATGCAAATGGAGAATTTCAACATGTTGCCTGATTACCGGTTGAAATCTTTGCGTGACTTACCAACAGTTGTTGCATGATGAGAGGAGCAGTCGACTATCAAAATCGTGGATTTTGGGAAATTGCATTCAGTCGTGAAGTCGTGCGCCGCGCGCTTCGAGTAGCAGGGATCGTAGGAGTTGTGTTGGCAATCATTAATCACGGTGACAACATAATGCGCATGACGATTGGGTTCGATACAATTTGGCGTGTCTTACTAACGTTTTGCGTGCCATATTGTGTGTCTACTTATTCATCTGTACTATCTGTACGTGAATATCATAGCTCTCAAATGATAAAATAAAACTAAACCCAACTGCTATTATTCCCTATCCTGTTTAGCAACAGGCATCATCATTTTATCGCAGTGGCTCAAGTGAAGCGTACATTTTTGCGTTAGTATAGAAAACTAAATCTTTACTGGAGACGCCTGTTCAAATTTTGCGATGTCAAGCTGCAATGAAAAATGATTACTTTGACGCAGTGAGGCTAACAATTAGGCAATAATATTAAAGCGTGAATAGTGACTTAGGGCTTTCTAATTTAATGGTGCAGCGTAAACATTTTTGAGATAGGTGAGCGGTTTCAAATGTTCTATAATGATTGTTACCCTAAGAATTTCGACACCTTACGAACGTTTCAAAAGTTCATATTGCTGTCATTGACCATTAAAATCTAAATGTTAGCTCTGGGTGGTAGTCTAAAGTGATGAACGCCAACAGAAGACATCGTATGATGTTTTACACGATGACTGATTTATCGATCTATCATTGCAGTTAACCTTGAATCTCTACTTTACGATTCCCATATTAATTTGAACGGTAATATTTTTCCCGTTTTCAGTGTTGAGCAGACTGCTCCACTGAGTTTTTCCCCAAAAAACCTCATAATTTGATGCACTGTTGGATGCGTTTGTATCCAACCCGTGCTGGATAAGGATATTCATGCCTCCCTACGACATTGAAAAATACCGCAAGCATGTTGAGGTATTTGGCCTTAGTGAAGAACAGGAAGATGAACTTATACACGCTTTATGTAATATCATGAAAAGTGCTGTTGATCGGGCATTTGGTGATGATCCTGTGCAGGTTTGTCAGTCATCTAATTCTGCAAAAAATGCATTGACCTCCCCAGTTGTGATAGACTTGGAAGCGAAAGAGATTAGTCGCTCTGCTGTGAAGCTGACGGGGGCATTTAACGACAAAGCGAAGAAAGGATAGGCAGGAGAAATTATGAGTAATTCACCCCAACATGCAGTCATCTATTGCCGTGTTTCAACCAAGAAACAATCCAGTGAAAGTCATGGTCTTGATAGTCAGGAACAACGCTGCCGTGAACATGCAGATACTAAAGGTTATTCGGTTGAGGCAGTATTTCCTGATGATGTAAGTGGCGCTGGTGATTTTATGAAACGACCGGGCATGGTTGCTCTGTTGTCTTATCTCGATGCACAGAGTGATAAATCCTATGTCGTGATCTTTGATGATCTAAAACGCTTTGCGCGCGATACGGAATTCCATATCAAGTTACGTCGTGAGTTCGCCTTGCGTGGTGCACGGGTTGAATGTCTGAACTTCAAATTAGAAGACACGCCGGAAGGTGAATTTATTGAGACGATCCTAGCTGCTCAAGGCCAATTAGAGCGCAAGCAAAACAGGCGGCAAGTTTCTCAGAAGATGAAAGCGCGAATGATGGATGGTTATTGGGTATTCCAAGCCCCTGTCGGCTATCACTATATGAAACAAAATCCACATGGCAAGATCATGGTGCGCAATGAACCATTATCATCAATCGTGCAAGAAGCCTTAGAGAGTTATGCATCTGGTCGTTTTGAATCGCATGCTGAAGTTAAACGCTTCTTTGAAAGCAAACCTGAGTTTCCAAAAACAAGACATGGTGTAGTTACGTTTCAAAAGGTCTCGGATGTAATGAACCAGACCTTATATGCTGGTCTTATCAATCATAGTAATTGGGAAGTGCATGGTATAACAGGAAAACATGAAGCACTTGTCAGCTTAGAAACCTTTTATACCATTCAGGAACGTCAGAATGGTCAAAAGAAAGCCCCTGTACGCAAG
>CAZXZQ010000113.1:0-8182 GCA_964645215.1 uncultured Rhizobiaceae bacterium
TGGAAAGGTGAAACGCAAACGCATTGTCACTTCGACCCTCACAGAAAAAGACCGTGAACGTCTTGGCATAAATCTTTCTCCTGTTCTGTATGGTAATGTTGATATTGAAGTCACAGAGCAAGGAAGCCAACAATTTTATAAAGTTGATCTGACCAAAGCCCGGGTTGAGTTTCCTTGGGTTGGGTGGAGCAAAGGTGAGGGAATTCCTGCCAAAGGCTCGTTCGTACTTTCAAGGAAAAAAGAAATATTCTCGCTGAAAAATTTGAATTTTAGTGGGAACGGCTTTGGCGCCAAAGGCGATATCGTTGTCAGCAAAAAAGGTTTGTTATCCGCAAATCTAAAAGGCTTAAAGCTCAATGATGGTGATGACATAAGTTTAAAAGTAAAACTCACTGATAATGTTTATAATATCAATGCGGCTGGTCTTTCTTATGACGCGCGCGGTATTATGAATACGCTGATCTATGAAAGTAATTTTGAGCAGGCTCAAGGCGGTCGCTCTGTAAATCTTGTTGCCAATTTTGGCAGAGTGATGGGATTTGAAGGTCGTTATATTGAAAATGTTCTCATGCTCTATGAAAGTAGAAAGGGCAAGCTTAGAAAACTAGATCTACGCGGGACAGATCAAAATGCGAGATCTTACAGTGTTCAAGCAAACCGTGCTGAGGGCAAAACTTATTTTAATATAAAATCAGACAATGCGGGTAATGCGCTTGCGTTCACGAATATTTATACAAAAATGCGCAGCGGTTTTCTTGATGCAAAATTGGTTCAGGCAGATAAAGGGCCTTATATTGGCCCAGTCCAAGTTACAGATTTTACGCTCGTAAATGAGCCTAGATTAGCCGGAATTGTGAGTTCCAAAGGCGGACAAACAATTATTACAGAGCGCGGAGAACTGCCCATCAGAACAAACACAAGTGGCGAGAAAGTCATTAAGTTTCAGCTTGCACAATCGCAGATTGAAAAAGGCAAGGGATATATGAACGTAAAAGATGCTGTTATTCGGAGCAATCAAGTTGGTATGTCGATGAATGGTGTTTTATATGATGCCAATGATCGTATGAATATTACTGGCACATATATGCCTGCTAATGCCGTGAATTTAGCGGTTTCTACGATTCCTATTCTTAGCCAGTTGTTTTCCAATGGTAGGGATAATGCCTTGATTGGTATTACATATAAGTTGGAAGGAAAGCGGAGTAACCCAAAACTGTTGGTAAATCCGCTTTCAGTTGTGGCACCTGGTGTCTTCAAAAAAGTCTTTGAATTTAAAAACTAGGTCGTAGATTATTCTGGCTTAACCAGAAAATGCTTCTTCTTGCCCATAGAAAGTTTGATAGCACCGTCATCATTTAGATAGCTGTCTGTGACGGATAAGCGTTCATCTGAAACGGCTTGGTCGTTTAGCTTGATCGCACCACCTTTTACATGGCGTCTTGCTTCACCATTTGATGAAGCGAGGCCAGCTTCTACAATCAATGATAACAAGCCAATGCCATCTTTTAATTCAGCAGCTTTTACATTGAAAGAAGGGAGCGTATCTGTTGCCGCACCTTCTTCAAATGTACGGCGAGCGGTTTCTGCAGATTGTTCAGCAGCTTCACGACCATGTACCATAGCAGTTGCTTCTGTTGCCAATACTTTCTTGGCTTCGTTTAGCTCCGCACCATCCAGTGCTTCAAAGCGTGCGATTTCATCAAGCGGTAATGTTGTAAACAGACGCATGAAACGGCCGATGTCATCATCTTCCGTATTGCGCCAGTATTGCCAGTAGTCGTATGGAGACAGATGGCTTTCTGAAAGCCATACAGCGCCATCAGCCGTTTTCCCCATCTTTGCCCCGGATGATGTGGTGAGAAGCGGTGTAGTAACTGCGTAAAGCTGTTCGGTGCCCATGCGGCGGCCGAGATCTACGCCGGACACGATATTGCCCCACTGGTCTGACCCGCCAAGCTGTACGCGACAATCATGGCGTTTTGCCAGTTCAGCAAAGTCGTATGCTTGGAGGCACATGTAGTTAAACTCAAGGAACGAGAGGTGTTGCTCGCGTTCAAGACGCATTTTAACTGAGTCACGTGCCAGCATTTGATTGACGGACAGGTGCTTGCCAACATCGCGCAAGAATTCAACATAATTAAGCGACAAAAGCCAGTCAGCATTGTCTGCCATAATCGCCTGATTGCCTGTGTCGCCAAACTCAAGGAACTTTGCAAAGACCTGCTTGATGCCGACCTTGTTTTCCTCAATCAGCTCAGGCGTTAGCATTTTGCGGCTCTCGTCTTTGCCGGAAGGGTCGCCCACCATAGTCGTGCCGCCGCCCATAAGCGCTAAAGGGCGGTGTCCAGTTTTCTGGAACCAATGCAAGAGCATGATCTGAACAAGAGAACCCGCATGCAAACTAGGTGCTGTTGCATCAAAGCCGATATAAGCTGTTGTCATTTCCTTGGCGAGGAGTTCATCAAGGCCTGATTCATCTGAAATTTGATGAATAAAACCGCGAGATTGTAAAACCTGCAGGAATTCGGATTTGAAGGCAGCCATTTTCGTTTAGTCTCTTTAACAGTATATTTAAGTAGATTCGGCCTGTCTTAGCAGGGTGAATTGAAAATATCACCTAGGAAATTGCTTTTTATGACTTTGAAAACCGCAATAGGCTTAATGAGTGGCACCAGCATGGACGGAATTGATGCTGCACTCATTCATTCAGATGGCGAGGCAAAGGTTGAAACTGGTGCGAATGCATTCTTCCCTTATGATGCGAAAACGAAAGATTTGATTAAGCAATCTTTAGAGGATGCGAAGGTTTTGACTACACGAGAGCAGCGTGTCGGCGTGATGGGTGAGGTGGAAGCGCTTATAACCAAACTTCATGTGGATGCCGTTCAGAGTTTTTTGAGTCAAATCAATAAGAAACATTCAGAAATCGATGTCCTAGGCTTTCATGGTCAGACCGTATTACATCGCCCGCATGAAGCGCTAACCGTTCAGTTGGGGGATGGTAAATTACTGGCGCAGGCTATCGGCATCGATGTCGTGTACGATATGCGGGAAAATGACATGGTGCATGGCGGGCAGGGTGCGCCACTTATACCGATATATCATCAAGCGCTTTCGCACGGCTTTAAGTCTGAAACGCCTGTGGTTTTCGTCAATATTGGCGGCATTTCAAATATTACTTATGTGGGAGAGGAGTTGATTGCCTTTGATACAGGCCCGGGCAATGCGCTTATAGACCAATGGGTGCAAGCCAATGCAGGTGTGCCCTATGATGATGGTGGCAGCATTGCTGCCAAGGGTTCTGTTGATATGAGTTTGGCGGATGAATATCTCGCGAATGCCTATTTTGCCAAGCCATTGCCGAAGTCGCTCGATCGCAATGATTTTCTACCTCCGCAATCAGGAAGAATTGGCCTAGAAAACGGTGCGCGGACACTTGCTTATGTTACTGCTGCTGCAATCTTAAAATCTGTCGATCACATGCCTGAAACGCCAAAACTTTGGGTTATTGCAGGCGGGGGACGCCATAATCCGCATATTATGTCCGACTTGAAAGAACTCGCAAAAAAGCAAGATGCCCAGGTTTTCCGCTCTGAGAACTTTGGCCGTGACGGTGATGCAATGGAGGCTGAAGCGTGGGGCTATCTTGCTATTCGTTCGCTCAAAAAATTACCGCTTACGTTTCCCAAGACAACTGGTGTCTCAAAACCTATAAGCGGTGGTATTCTTTGTATGGCTAATTAAGTTATCTAAGCAGCATGGTTTCTTCGATGCCGCCTGGGATAATACCTAAGCGTTTATCCAAATAAGTACCGCATTCTTCAATCAGTTCTTCTTGATGTTCGGTGAAGAAGTGGTTGGCATCTTCCATCGTATTTTGTGTGATCAAAATACCTTTTTGAGCTTTTAGCTTATCTACCAGACCTTGAACTTCTTCAGGCGGAGAAACACGGTCTTGCTCACCATGAATGATGAGGCCAGATGCCGGGCAGGGTGCGAGGAATGAGAAGTCATAGATATTTGGCTGTGGGGCGATAGACATAAAGCCTTCAATTTCAGGACGGCGCATCAAAAGCTGCATGCCAATCCAGGCGCCGAATGAAAAACCTGCTATCCATACGCCGCGTGCATCTGGATGTAGGGTTTGAACCCAATCAAGCGCTGCGGCTGCATCTGATAATTCACCTTGACCGTGGTCAAATTCACCTTGGCTTCTGCCAACACCACGAAAGTTAAAGCGTAGCGTAGAGAAACCGCGATCTTGAAACATATAGAACAGATCATACACGATCTGATTGTTCATCGTGCCTCCAAATTTTGGATGAGGGTGAGGATGTAAAATCAGTGCGATTGGGGCTGTCTTGTCACTTGATGGTTGGTAGCGGCCTTCCAGTCTACCAACTGGGCCGTTGAAAATAACTTCAGGCATTTAATCTCCGTATCAAATATGGTCGAAAAGCACATGAGGCACTTGACGTTAGATTGCTGGCTTTCTAGAACAGTTTAGAATTATTCAAAAGTAGAAAACACTTAAGAGCCACTGAACCGTCTTCATAAACAATTGCGATAGCAAATTTCAAGTAAATTGCGCAGTTTAGCGGTTTTAAGCCCTATTTATATGAAATATCCGATTGTTATGGCCGTAAATTCACGAACCTATCTGGATTATAACGCAAGCGCACCGTTGCTGGCTTGCGCGCGTGATTCCATGATTGCGGCACTTAATAGTGCTAGAAATGCCTCATCGGTACATTTTGAAGGGCGTGCGGCTAAAAAATCCATTGAAGAAACACGCGTCTCACTTGCAAACCTGATTGATTGCAAGCCAGCCAATCTCGTTTTCACCTCAGGTGCGACAGAGGCTGCTAATCACGTGCTTTCGCCAATTGTTAGGGCTGGTGGGCAATCGCTTTATGTCTCGCGTCTTTATGTGGGGGCAACTGAACATCCGTGTATGTTGAGTGGCGGGCGTTTTGCAAAAGAGCATGTGGTTCAAATTCCAACGAGTTCTGATGGTATTTTAGACACAGAAGCACTTACAAAACTTCTTACCTCACATGATAGCAGCTTGGGCCTTCCCATGGTTGCTGTGCAATACGCGAATAATGAAACAGGTATTATTCAGCCGCTTTCTAAAATTGCAGAACTTGTGCATGCACATGATGGCTTGTTTGTTGTGGATGCGGTGCAAGCACTGGGTAAAGAGCAATTTACGCAGGAAGAAACTGGCGCAGACTTTCTTATTCTCTCAAGTCATAAAATAGGTGGGCCACAAGGTGTTGGTGCGATTGTATTGCGCGATGGTGCCATGTCCCCAGCGCCACTTCTAACGGGAGGTGGACAGGAAAACTATCACCGCGGTGGCACAGAAAATGTGGCCGCTATTGCTGGTTTCGGTGCGGCTTGTCAGTGGCATCAGGAAAACTTGACTAGAAAAATCAAGATTTCTACTGTAAGGGACTCGATTGAAGCAGGAATAAGTACTATATCCCATGAAATGGGTAATGTGATTGTTGCACCTGTGTTCTTTGGTGCGGAACAGCGACGTCTTGCAAATACATCTTGTTTTGCAGTGCCTGGCATCAAAGCAGAAACGGCGTTGATGGGCTTAGACCTTGAAGGTATATCACTTTCGTCTGGTTCTGCTTGTTCGTCCGGCAAGGTGAAGCGTAGTCATGTACTGGATGCAATGGGTGCCTCAAAACAAGAGATGGAAGGGGCTTTGCGCATAAGCCTCGGCTGGGAAACAGATAAACAAGCAGCGGATCATTTTCTCAATGCTTGGAAAACAATAATGGGCCGAATGGCCGCATAAAACGGAGAATTGCCATGCCTGCAGTGCAGGAAACAATTGATGCAGTTGCTGAACTTGATGTTGATAAATACAAGTACGGCTTTTCAACGGATATCGAAAATGACATGGCGCCAAAAGGTCTGTCAGAAGAGGTGATCCGTTTCATCTCTGCTAAGAAGGAAGAGCCTGAGTGGATGCTTCAGTGGCGCTTGGATGCGTATGAGCGCTGGAAGACCATGGAAGAGCCTAATTGGGCGCGGGTCAATTATCCGAAGATTGATTTCAACGACATCTATTATTACGCAGCTCCGAAGAATTTCGAAGATGGGCCAAAGTCACTGGATGAAGTCGATCCTGAACTTCTCAAAACCTATGAGAAGCTCGGCATTCCGCTGAAAGAGCAGGAAATCTTGGCAGGCGTGCGTCGTCATGATGAACCAAGTCAATTGGATGAAGGTTCGGACAATGTTTATGCATCAGGCCGCGTGGCCGTAGATGCGGTTTTTGATTCCGTTTCCGTGGTGACAACGTTTAAGGAAGAGCTTGCAAAAGCAGGTGTGATTTTCTGCTCGATTTCAGATGCGATTAAAGAGCATCCCGAACTGATCAAGAAATATCTGGCAACGGTTGTACCTGTTTCAGACAATTATTATTCAGCGCTTAACTGTGCTGTCTTCACGGATGGGTCATTTGTTTATATTCCAGAAGGCGTTCGCTGCCCGATGGAACTTTCCACCTATTTCCGTATCAACGCGGAGAATACGGGTCAGTTTGAACGTACGTTGATCATTGCTGAAAAAGGCTCTTACGTCTCATACCTTGAAGGGTGTACAGCGCCGCAGCGTGATGAAAACCAGTTGCACGCTGCCGTGGTTGAACTCATCACGATGGAAGATGCAGAGATTAAATACTCGACCGTTCAAAACTGGTATCCTGGTGATGAAAACGGGAAGGGCGGCATCTATAATTTCGTGACGAAGCGTGGCGATTGCCGTGGTGACAATTCCAAGATTTCATGGACGCAGGTTGAGACCGGTTCTGCTATTACGTGGAAATATCCGTCCTGCATTTTGCGCGGCGATGGCAGCCAAGGTGAGTTCTATTCGATTGCCGTTTCCAACGGTGCGCAGCAGGTAGATTCTGGCACGAAGATGTTGCACCTCGGCAAGAATACGAAGAGCCGGATTATCTCTAAAGGCATTTCTGCGGGTAAGTCTCAGAATACCTATCGCGGCCAGGTTTCAGCACATAAGAAAGCGACCGACAGCCGCAACTTCACACAATGTGACTCGCTGCTGATTGGTGACAAATGCGGTGCGCATACGGTTCCGTATATTGAAGCGAAGAATGCATCTGCGCAGTTTGAACATGAGGCGACGACGTCTAAGATTTCGGATGATCAACTTTTCTACTGCATGCAACGTGGCATCCCGGAAGAAGAGGCAATCGCGCTTATCGTGAATGGTTTCGTGAAGGAAGTTATTCAAGAACTGCCGATGGAGTTTGCTGTCGAAGCGCAGAAGCTGATTTCAATTAGTCTTGAGGGGAGTGTGGGGTAAATGAACCTCAAATCTCTCCTTGCTAGCCCATGGGTGCGGATTATTGTCTTCGCGTGGATGTTCATCTTCCCGCTGGCCTTTATTGCGTTGCCAATGGCAGAAGCATACTTCGGAGAGACAGAGCAGAGCTGGACGCCGGTTTGGGCATTGATTATATGGCTACTTGCGCCTTACGCAGCGTCGATAGTAGTGAAGTATGTTGGTGGGGAAGCCAACGAAGAAAAAGAGAATTAATTAGATCCTAGGGAAAAGCCCTAGGATGACGATAAAAGAGAAAATAAAAAATGCTAGAAATTAAAAACCTCCATGTCCGCATTGCGGAAGAAGAAACTGAAATCATCAAGGGCTTGAACCTGTCCGTAAAGGCAGGTGAAGTGGCGGCCATTATGGGGCCGAATGGTGCGGGTAAATCCACGCTCTCATACGTGCTTGCGGGCAAGGATGATTACGAAGTCACCGAAGGTGAAATTCTTTTAAATGGCAAGAATGTTCTGGATATGGAAGTTGACGAACGCGCGGCAGAAGGCGTGTTCCTTGCGTTTCAATACCCGATGGAAATTCCGGGCGTGCCGAGCATGAACTTCCTAAAAGCAGCAATGAACTCACAACGCAAAGCACGTGGCGAAGCTGAATATACCACACCAGAATTCATCAAAAAGGTGAAAGCGGCAGCGGGCGAACTTAACATTGATTTCAACATGCTGAAACGTGCTTTGAATGTTGGCTTTTCAGGCGGTGAAAAGAAACGTGCTGAAATTCTACAAATGTCTTTGCTTGAGCCAAGCCTTTGCGTTTTGGACGAAACGGATTCCGGTCTTGATATTGATGC
>CAZXZQ010000114.1:0-8144 GCA_964645215.1 uncultured Rhizobiaceae bacterium
ACATATACTTTTAAATAAATAAGTAAAATGATAGTATTAAACAAGTTTAAAAGCAGGTTTATTATAAATGAGCTATCAAGAAAATGTAAATTCTGACGATTTAGTCGTTGGCGAAACCATCAGTGAATTTGTCAACGCGCTGAAGGATAAAATTGATAATTCACTGACCCAAGTTACAGGCCTAAGTCCATCCGCATGTTCCGCAATTATCCAGATTGGATATGAGCCTCACTTACCTATTGAACGTTTACGTAAATTATTGGAGCTGCAACATTCCTCAGTTGTCCGTTTAATTGATCGTCTAGAATCTCAAGGAATTGTTCAACGCGAAAAAGGCCGCATACGCGACTTGAGACAGGTTTCATTATCTCTGTCTTTTATTGGCGAAGAATATTTTACGAAGATTATAGAAACTCGCCGTCAAATATTAGATGGCATTACCTCAGATTTTTCTGATGATGAGAAGCAAACTCTCAGCCAATTTATGATGCGTCTAACACTCCCTGTTTTAAACCCATATAAAAGATAAGTTCTGCGCCGCAAATACCGCAAAGATTTTGCTTTCCTTTTTTATAATTTTGGTCAATCTAAACTGAACAGAAACCAAACTTATAAAAATCGACAAACCCATGCACAGAATTGACAACCTACAATACGCAAATTGGTCAGAAAAAATATTCAGACAAATGCGAGAAGGTGCTGTGGATGCTGTTCATGTGACAATTACTTATCATGAAAATTTTAGAGAAACGGTTGCTAATATTGAAAAATGGAACCGTTGGTTTGAACAATTCCCAGAGCTAATATTTCTTGGCAAAACCGGAGCGGACGTTCGTCTTGCCAAAGAAACTGGCCGCACCGCAATTTTCTTTGGCTTCCAAAACCCATCTCCGATTGAAGATGATATTGGACTCGTTGAAATTTGCCATATGCTTGGCGCGCGCTTCATGCAGCTCACCTATAACAATCAATCGCTGCTTGCTACGGGTTGCTATGAAGCAGAAGACACTGGCATCACCCGCATGGGCAAGCAGGTGATAAAAGAGATGAACCGCGTTGGCCTGGTTATAGACATGAGCCATTCTGCTGAACGCTCTACACTTGAGGCCATTGAGGTTTCTGAGCGGCCTATCGCAATTACCCATGCCAACCCATCTTTCTGGCATGAAGCGCTGCGTAATAAATCAGATACAGTTTTAAAAGCGCTTGGCGAGAGCGGTGGCATGCTTGGCTTTTCGCTTTACCCGCACCATTTAAAGGACAAGTCAAACTGCACATTGGAAAGCTTTTGCGAAATGATAGCTAAAACCGCTGATCTAATGGGTGTTGAAAATATTGGCCTTGGCTCAGACCTGTGCCAGGACCAACCGGATAGTGTTGTTGAGTGGATGCGTGTTGGCCGTTGGACAAAAGAGATCGATTACGGTGAAGGCTCTGCCAACAATGCAGGCTTCCCGCCCATGCCAGATTGGTTCAAAGATAACCGCGACTTTGGCAATATTGAAGCGGGGCTAAAAACATACGGATTTAGTAAGAGCGAAGTTGTGGGGATAATGGGCGAGAACTGGCTTAAGTTTTATGATGACAACTTTGGACCCGTTGGAGGTGAGCTTGAAAGCTAAAAATAACGATAGTCAGATTGAGCTTAAGCCTCGGTTACCTTCAATCGTAATGCGCCTAAAACGCATGGGCAGTTTTCATCAATGCCGCTTAAGTTTTATGCGTGTTTTATTGCGCAAACTAAAACAAGAAAACTGGACATTTGATCGCCCAGTTTTTCGTGTGGATAATAAAGGCGTTGGTGTCGCCACTTATGCTGCTCACGGTCCAAAGCGTACTTACACACTGATTGCTTTCGCGCATGATTTACCTGCGGAAAAACGATCAGATCGGGTTATTGCCGAAGCGTGGGATGCGACCTTTACACTGTTTGATGGAACACCAACTGAAGAAGATATTGAACGTTTATCCATGAACGTTCCTTATCAAGAAGCAGGAAGAGTATCTGAAAGCGAACTTAGTTTATCGCGGGCAAACCGATCCGTTCGACTGTTTGAATATGTAAAATCCTGTCTAGCTAAGGGAGAACAACCTCAAGCAGATGAATTAGACAAGGTTGGATATTTAATGCGAACCACTGCTGTATATGGCTCTGGTAAATTTGGTGCAGCTGATAGATCAACCTGGGAAACGCGAGAAGAGTTTCAAGGCTCCTTCCAGCCAGAATTATTATCGGTCTATCTCATTCGCCAATTTGCGCTTGATATGGTGGAATATATGGCTCAGGTAGAAGCGCCTGAAACAGCTATAAAACTTGCACCTGAATTAAGCCGCCGACTTGGCATAGGCAACTCTACTGGTCTTGGTATGGCGCCATTTTTAATCAATCACCCTGCACTTCTAAACGCATGGATTAATGCAAAGGAAATGGCTTTTGCAACGGTTAGAAATATCGAGACAGCATCCAGTGAAACAATTGCACAATTTAAATCTCTGGTATTCCGCGCCCAGAAAAATGCAGATACATGGCATTCAGCCCATGATGTACAAGTCAAAAAGTTGTCTAACCTTAAATCAGATTTAGGCAAGACAATTACAGTACTAGAGACTGATATTCTTGAAGGTTCTTACCCATGGAATACATTATATGAATGGGCTGAAGAAACCCTCAGTTTAGAAGGTCAGGAGCAACTTCTTTCACTGATGATTGAGCCACATGGTGAATTGATTGACCATTATGCTGAAACAATGAGCGCGGATGAAACCAATGTATTTCGCATTAATGGAGCGATGAAGCTTAATGCCCTTAAAACGCAAATTGAAACTTCATATCAATGGCTCGATGAATTTAACTTTTCTGAAGATGCTGCAAATGCCCGAGTTTGGTATGTCTCTGAAGAAAAGCTTGAACCAAGACTGGGCGAGCGCTTCAACGAACCGATTGAGCCCTATGAACAAGCCCTTTCACCTGGGCGGGATGTAGCGCGTTTAAAAGCTTCAACTTCTTCTTGGGATGACAATGAAACTGTGGCGCATTTTTTAATGCAACAGCCTGAACATCGACATATTGTAAGACGCATTCAATATTTAAGCACGCTTCCCTATGGTGAAATCCAAGACAATACGATTGCAGATAATATGATGCCAATTGATCTATTGCGCTGCAAGCTTTCCTTCTTTGGCGCGACGAAATTTGATCCTCGCTCAGACCGCTGGGTGCGTATTACGATGTATCAAAACACACCTTATCTTAATGAGCTTGAGGCCCTTGATCCAGATGAGCTCGCTTACCCTCCACTTGGCAATTAACACATGAGTTGGTCTTTAGGGGAAATTCGCGCACTTAGCATAAAAGCCGCAAAAGGTGCCGGGTTTACTTGGGGACAAGCAGAAGAAGCAGGCTTTGCAGTTCAATGGCTAGAAGCACGATGCGCACCGGGTGTTGAAGCATTAGCGCAATATCTTTCTACGGCAATGGCTACAAATTCATGCCCTATCATAACAGGCTGTGCCATATCTGACGCAGGGCAACTAGAAAATCATTTGGGAATTGAGATATGTCAGGCATTACTGCTCGCACCTTTTATCTCCAGTACGCTTGAAAATGAAACCATTACATTGAAGGCAAATGATACAAAGATACTCATTTCACACATGGATGTTTTCATCGTGAACTATCAGCCTTCAGCTTTTAATGAGGCGCATAGATTTACGGCAACCATGGATGGGGTAATTCCTGAAACAAGCAGTTGTAAAAGTCGGGTCTTATCAGACCAAAACTCGTATATAGAAATCCTGAACCAATTTGCACACAAGACCTACGCGCCTTCAACAGAAGAATCTCGCCTTGCCGGCGCAGGTGCTGGTACTTCGGATAATGATTGAATTCAAGGCGCTCTCGTTATTCCGCTTCGCGTAAAAACTGTCGCTATTCCGCGTTTTCTTCGAAAGTGTGATGGCTGGGGTGGTAGGATTCGAACCTACGGTACACGCTACCAAAAAGCGTTGCCTTACCGCTTGGCTACACCCCAACGTGACGCACTCTATAGCCCCTACTCATCAAACCTGCAAGACTTGAATTTGGAAAAAGTTAAACAAGTTTATCAACGAACTTGCGAGTATATGTTTTGACGTTTAAGTAAGGTGCAATAAATGTCTATTATTTTGTGATTAGGATACCCAATATGCGTTTTGAAGGCACATCATCTTACGTTGCTGCTGAGGATCTTACCGTTGCTGTTAATGCTGCGATTGCACTACAAAGACCTCTTTTAGTAAAAGGGGAACCTGGCACAGGCAAAACGGAACTTGCCAAACAAGTTGCAAGCGCGCTCGATTTAAATCTTATCGAATGGCACGTAAAATCAACAACCAAAGCACAACAGGGCTTGTATGAATATGATGCGGTTTCACGTCTTCGAGACAGTCAGCTAGGTGATGAGCGCGTGCATGATGTAAAAAACTACATCAAGAAAGGCAAACTTTGGGAAGCATTTGAAGCTGGTGAAAAAACGGTTCTGCTGATTGATGAAATTGACAAGGCAGACATTGAATTTCCAAATGACCTCCTCCAAGAACTCGACCGTATGGAGTTTCATGTTTACGAGACCGGCGAAGTTATCCGAGCTGAAAATCGCCCGATCGTTATTATTACATCCAACAATGAAAAAGAATTGCCCGATGCATTTCTACGCCGCTGCTTCTTCCACTATATCAAGTTTCCTGAAACGGAAGTTCTTGAACAAATTGTGGAAGTACATTACCCGGGCATCAAGAAGAACCTTGTACGTGAGGCACTCAACCAGTTTTATGAGTTGAGAGACACACCGGGATTAAAGAAAAAACCTTCGACTTCGGAAGCCCTTGATTGGATCCGTCTGCTGGTTGCGGATGACATTGATGGCGCAGACCTTCGTGGAGACGCAACTGACGCACTCCCCCGACTGCATGGTGCATTGTTGAAGAATGAGCAAGATGTGCATCTGCTTCAACGCCTCGCATTTATGGCAAAGCAACAGGGTCGGTAAATCACAGTTTCGCGAGCTTGTTGAAACTTTACATAAGATAGTTGAATGCTAGTCCATCTATTTGGGAGGGCATCATGCGCGAAATATTAGCTAAACTTACTATTGCTTCGGCTGCATTTTTCTCGATGTCTTTTGCACATGCGGAACAGGCATGCGGCATTGGTGAAAATGAGTGTGAAATCCAACTCGGCAAATATAATATAGAATTACCTAAACGTGAGGATGCTACACAAAAAATTCCTGCCATGATTTATTTTCATGGAGCTGGTGGTAGCGGGCAACGGTCTTTAAAAAATCGTGAAATGGTTGAGATGTTCATCTCACGCGGATATGCGGTTATTGCACCCAGCGGTTTAAAAAGACCAAATTCAAAATTTGGCCCCGGATGGTCATTTCACCCAGACTTTCCAGAACGCAGAAATGAGCTGGCCTTTGCCAAGGCAGTTATGGATGACGCCTCGAGCAAATTTAATATAGATCGAAATTCAATATTGATGACCGGCTTTTCAATTGGTGGTTCGCTTGCATGGTATCTGGCCTGCAAAGACCCTAATCTAGCAAAAGCCTACGCGCCAATAGCCGGCGCTTTTTGGCGCCCGCACCCTGTAGCAAGTGATTGCAATGGCTCTATGAAAATGCTGCATACACATGGCTGGCGTGATGGAACTGTGCCACTAGAAGGGCGTGTCATTGGCGGCGGGCGTATTGAACAGGGCGATGTTTTTCATAGTCTTAGGGTTTTGCGCGAAATTAATGGATGCGACAATTATAAAGCAGATAAATATGATACCGCTGGCAAATTTTGGAAACGCTGGTGGACCAAATGTAAACCCGGCACAGCCTTGCAGTTTAATTTGTATGATGGCGGTCATGGTGTAACCGAAGGTTGGGCAGAAGAGGCTATCAACTGGTTTGAAGGTTTAGATAATTAGCCCTTGAAATAAGGCATTAAATACACATAATTAGGACATACTAAACTAAGTGGTGATTTGGCCATCCGGCTTGCAGCCACGTTAAACAACTCGCTAAAGAGGACTGCACAATGCCAATACGTATACCAGATGGGCTTCCTGCCTATCATACCCTAAAAGAAGAAGGCGTTCACATACTTGGTGAAACTGACGCTAACCGTCAGGACGTGAGGCCATTACAAATTGGTCTTCTCAATTTAATGCCAAACAAGATTCGCACGGAAACACAAATTGCACGTTTGATTGGCGCAACACCTTTGCAGGTCGAATTATCACTCATGCGAATTGGTAGTCATAAATCTAAGAATACGACTGAAGACCATTTAATTGATTTTTATAATACATGGGAAGAAGTCAAACATAGAAAGTTTGACGGGTTTATCATTACTGGCGCACCAATTGAATTGCTTGATTTTACTGAGGTCGACTATTGGGATGAATTAAAACAGATCTTAAATTGGACAGTAACCAACGTTCATTCAACCTTTAACGTATGCTGGGGCGCAATGGCCGCTATCAATCATTTCCATGGCGTACCAAAATATAGTTTGGAGAAAAAAGCATTTGGTGTGTACCGCCATCGTAATTTAAACCCAGCTTCACCCTATTTAAGCGGATTTTCCGACGACTTTCAGATCCCGGTATCGCGTTGGACTGAAATGCGCTCAAGCGATATCTTCAAAAAACCAGAGCTAGAGCTGTTGATGGAGTCTGATATTACTGGCCCTTGTTTAATTCACGAAGCGCATTGCAACCGTCTCTATATCTTCAACCATATTGAGTATGATTCCTTCTCACTCAAGGAAGAATATGACCGCGATATTGCCAATGGCACACCAATCGATATTCCACATAATTATTACCCTGCTGACGATCCTGAAATGCCACCGCAAAACAGGTGGCGGTCTCATGCGCATTTATTGTTTAGAAATTGGATAAATCAAGTTTATCAGACCACCCCTTTCTATATGGGCGAAATTGGGCATAGTTCAGCAGATTGACTAAAATAGCTATTTTAGCTAAAATGGCTAAAAGGAGTTTGTTATGAACAAACATGTGACTGCTACAGAAGCTAAAAATAAATTTGGCGAGCTTTTAGAAACAGTGAGCACTGAGCCGGTATTTATTCGTAAGAATGGTCGTGATGTAGCTGTTCTTATGTCAAAAGCTGATTTTGAAGCGCGCGATCAACGCGCGGCCAAAAAGGCTTTAGTTCAAAAACTTCATGAAGAAAGCATGGATGAATATGCTGATGTTTACAAAGCACTCGCTAAGTAAGTAAGGCGTTAGTATGTCAGACATTTATTATCTGGATATCCAGGATGTCCTAGAAATCCACGCGAAACAAATCGAGCGCTTTGGAGGTTCTGAGGGCGTGCGTGATGCAGGCCTAATTGAAGCTGCATTACTGCGGCCACAAAGCGGCTATTATAAAGATCTAATTGAAGAAACTGCTGCCATCTGGGAAAGTTTAACCATGAACCACGGATTTGTGGATGGAAACAAACGAATTGGGTTTGCATGTACTTACACGTTTTTAGCAATTAATGGGATGAGGATAACGGCAGAACCAAAAGAGGTACTAGATTTCATCTATACTCATCTTGAAGCAGGTAGTTTCACCAAAGATAATCTGGCTGCATGGTTGCGCAAACACACGACAAAACGCTAAACTGAAAACATGTTTCTACCATTCTTTTTAAAACTCAAAGAAGCTAAAATTCCGGTCACATTGAAGGAATTTCTCACCTTGCTTGAAGGCATGCAACAGGGCCTTGTCACCTATGACATAGAAGGCTTCTACTATCTTGCACGTGCTGCACTGGTGAAAGACGAGCGTAATCTTGATCGCTTTGATGTTGTTTTCCGCGAAAGTTTCAAGGGCGTTGAGCGGATCGGTGGTTCAGAAGAAGTCTCGCAAGTTGATTTGCCAGAAGAATGGCTTCGCAAAATGGCCGAGAAACATCTTTCCAAAGAAGAGATGGCAGAGATTGAATCCCTTGGCGGATGGGAAAAGCTGATGGAGACGCTTAAAAAACGTCTTGAAGAACAGCATAAGCGCCATCAAGGCGGTTCCAAAATGATTGGCACTGCTGGCACCTCCCCCTTTGGAGCATATGGTTACAACCCGGAAGGGGTCCGGATT
>CAZXZQ010000115.1:0-8135 GCA_964645215.1 uncultured Rhizobiaceae bacterium
GCTGTGAAAAGCCCTATGCTTACAATTTTTTTGATACGAAATGATGCCTGATCACTGACCTTTAAGAGGCGATCTTGTTCTTCACTTTTTGCCAACAAAATATGCATGAGTGTTATTGCTAATATTGTAAATCCAACCGCAATAGCCACACCTAGAACAAGCTGATCGAGCCTAGCAGTTAACAGACCAAAAGAAGAAAACAGTTTGTAGAATAGATAGGGAAGAACCGCCACCAACACGCCGCTACGGCAGAAGCGAATAAACCTGGATTTTAATGCACCAAATTGAGTTTGTCTTTCAAAACTAGCAAACGCATCTAATAAGGAACGGGTTTTTAAAAATCCGAGCACTAAAAGAATTGAGAAAGCTATGAGTAATATTTGCGAGGAAATATTCTCCGATAGCTTGTTAAAGAGCACAGAAATTGAATCTGATACGAGAAGATTTAACCTTCGCCAGAACCCATCAAAGCCAGATAAGAATTTACCCCAAAATTCAAATGTAAATAAGTTTTCTGTCCGCAATTCAATTTTACTAAAAAATCGACTTTTCCGCTGCGTGGTAATACTGGATTGAATTTGCTCAGTCCGCAGCAATGATATTCTTGCTTCTTTGAGCCTTGCATCTAGTGCTGCAAATTCCTCAGCTAGTTTTTCACGGCGCTGCGTTATCTCGGCAGCTTCTTCAACCGCACCATCTTCAGGCTTTGGACCCAACTCATCAAGCTGGGCTTTTAATTGTTCAACACTAACCTCAAGGCGGCTGATCTCGGCTTGTGCGCTTTTGCTAACGTCATTAACATCTTTGAGAAATCCATCAAATTCTGCATTTAGCACACCGTCTCTCTCAATCGCCTGAGAGAGGGAATCCAAGATGCCTTTCCAGCTGGAAGGGTCAGGCAAATCACTTTCGGTTACCTCTGCACTAACAGCATCCTCAGATTGCGTTTTAAGTTGAGCAGTAGCCGGACCAATAGATATAAATAGGCATATAAATAGCGCTGTATAAATCAGTTTCAGAAATCGAAACATAGTGTACTTTCTTACAGAAAAAAATCTCAAGAAAGCTTATTTGATTCTTACAAGGATATCGACCCCCAAGCTATGGAGCTTGGCCGAGGATATAGTTCATCGCGTTGCGGTAACGGTGTAACCTTTATCACGCAATAGTTTAACGATACCTTTTTCGCCAGGCAAATGAAGTGCGCCAACTGCCATGAAAATGCTTTCAGCTTTCAACATAGGCAAAACACGCTCAACCATTGTAAAATTACGCTTATCAATGAGCAGTGTTTGAAAATCTACAGCACCTTGCCCGGTAAAGCTCTCAGGCGAAATCACTTTCATCATCGGCAAAATTTTAGAAATCTCACCCTTCAAGTATAGGCTCTTCATAGTTTCCGACATATCCTGCGCCTGACTGCCAGACTTCAATGTCGCTTCAAGTGCTTCCACATGATATGCTTCCGGCAAAGATGCAATTGCTTCTAATTGTTCTTTGCTTGATTCAAGGCCTTTGACTTTCTTGTCATTATCAATTGCATATTGCCCTAATGCAGCATCAAGAACAATTTCCCCGTCGTTTTTACGTTGGATTTCGCATACAGGCAGAGCCACTGTTGTTGCAATCAACCAAGGCTGCATACGGTTTGCCAAAAATGCTGGAATGCCACGCGCTGATACGGCCGCATCTAATTCGTCCTCAAGTTCATCATCAACAAGGTCTTTAAGAGAGGTTCCTGATGGCATTAAGGTAAGATGAACAATCTCGCTCATCGCAGCTTGTGCTGCCTCAGTATTAAGAATATCCGTCGTCTCAAGAACAACAGATTGAACTCCATTTACCGCATCAATAATATCTGGTTGAAGTGTTGCAATTGCCGGATCTGCCATATGCATTGTACCAAATAGCCAAGATGAAGGTTGACCTTCTTTTTCAATGCGCCATAAAATTGAGTTTCCATTTTCAGTTTTTTCTGCAGCCGCAAGAATTTCTTTATATCCGTCTGGATTTTCAGCTTGAATCTTTTCAATGAGGTTTGCACCAGTACACGCAGATTGTGCATGTACTTTTGTGTCTTCAACAAAAGGAAAACTAAGAAAAAAGATCGTAACAAACGCAAGTTTCAAAAGCCCAAGCGTAAGGAGTAGTTTTTCAGATAATTTTACTGCAGACATGTTTCATCCCCGGAAATCATAGATATCTAGTTTTACACCTTAAAAGCTGCATAAACCCTTAAACCTGAGGGTAAATTATATATTAAGACCGCGGGTGCGCCTGGTCATAAATATCCATCAAACGAGACGTATCAACAGACGTATAAACTTGCGTCGTTGAAAGGCTTGCATGACCCAACAGTTCTTGGATAGTGCGCAAATCTCCACCACCAGCAAGTAAATGCGTGGCAAATGAATGACGAAGTGCATGCGGTGTTGCTGTATCTGGCAGACCCAACGCGCCGCGCAATTGGCGCATCGTTTTCTGGATAATTGCGGGTTGAAGCACGCCGCCTTTTGCCCCCCTAAACAGGGCCTGATCTTTTTCAAGGTGATAAGGGCAAAGTTTTATATATTTCTCTATCGCCTCAAACACTTGTGGCAAGACAGGCACAAGGCGCGTTACGCCGCCCTTACCTGTAACCCGAATGCTGCTCTTATCAGATGCATCCATAATTGCAGGCGTTAAGCCAAGCGCTTCACCAATGCGCAATCCGCAGCCGTAAAGCAGAACCATGACGGCCGCATCCCGCGCTGCAATCCAAGGTTCTTCCGATAAATGCTCATCTGCTTTTGTTAATCTAATTGCCTGTGATGCAGGTAGAGCTTTCGGCAAGGTCTTCGGTTGCTTGGGTGCGCGTGTTGCAGCCAAACCCGCTGAAGATGCCAAGCCCTTTTTTTCAAGAAATCTAATAAGCGAGCGAATGCCAGCCAGCCCACGTCCAAGAGTTCGAGCTTCCGCACCTGCTTCTCTACGACGTGCCAAGAAACCACGCATATCCATCGGCTTTAAATCTGAGATGTGTTTGACAGCGCAAGGCTCACCCACATAACCAGTCATATAAAGCAGAAATTGCCTCACATCACGCTCATAAGCATCTATTGTTTTAGGAGAAACACGACGCTGATTTTCAAGCCATGACAGCCACTCGCGTTTCAACATAGCGAGCTGTGGCACGCAATAAATAAGTAAGGGTTCAGTATCAGGATTTCGCGTCATGCAAGCAAGACTAAAGGGATATGGTTAGAGAATGATGAAGGCAGGCAATATAATTGACAAATGACTATTTACACATTACACTTATGCTCGATGATTGTGGGTTTTAAACATCGTGGGCTGAAACGCCTCTTTGAGAGAGGTGACATGCGTCTTATTTCGACAGAGCACCGTCAATAAGTGACGGATATTCTGACAGCGATGGATAGTGCTACACAGATAGAGGATTTGGATATAGCTACATTCAAACTGCATCAATTAACAGGCAATCGGCAAGGAGCATGGTCAATTTCAATTCGCGCAAATTGGCGAATAACCTTCACGTTCGAAAACGGCGAAGTCAACAATGTAAATTACGAAGACTATCACTAGGTATTAATATCATGAACATGCATTCACCTACTCGCCCTGGCCAAATGGTCAAAAATATGATTGAAGAATTGGAAATCACCGTTACAGATGCAGCCAAGCATTTAGGCGTGACCCGCCAAACACTCAACCATCTCATCAATCATGACAACAGTTCCGTATCCCCTGAAATGGCCCTGCGGCTAGAGGCAGTCTTTGGCTCAACCGCAGATAATTGGCTACGCATGCAAGCAGCTTACGATGCTGCAAAAATCCGCCTGCGCGAGACTGAAATTACAAAGGGGTTAAAGCGACTGGAGGTAGCGTGAGCAACTTGTACACATTAATTATAATAACTACATGACTATTATGAACAGCTTTTTGAAATTCATATTAATCACGCAAACGCTATTTTACCTTATTCCTTCTAATGCAAGTAGTGAAAATGTATCAGAAATGATAAATGGTCGAGATTTTGCTATCTCGCTTAAGCAACATAGAAAACTTACGAATGATGATATCAAATACTTTCCCTCAGAGATGAAAAGACATCTTGGACTTAGTAGGCTACATCAAGAGATCCTAATTGAGACTAATCATAGTTTTATCCAACCTATAAGAGGTGGCTACCTAATTATCGTCAATCATGTAGGCTCTCAACTAAGCGGTTCATACGGTGCAATTATTGATCGCGGCACATTTAGGCAGAAAGAATTATCAGCTGTTTCAAATTGGTATTGGAGACCTTTGGTACTACCTCGCCTTGATAGCAACAACACCCCCTATACAGAACAACAATTTAGGTATATCGACTGGAATACAGAATTAAAGTGGCTCCACATTACAGAATGCAATGATCAGTTAGTTTTCCAATCCAAATACAGCTGCATGCGCACATATTTCTATATTGAAACACATCTTTCAAGAATGCAGCGAATTGATTTTTTGAATTACTCAAATTTAGATAAATACGATACGGTTTGGCAAGATGGAAAATGGTTGGTCAAATTCGACTAACCACCAAATCCCTTACCCAATCTTCTGACCGGTCTTCGCCCAGTCTGCCATGAAGGCATCGAGGCCTTTGTCGGTGAGTGGGTGCTTCACAAGGCCTTTGAGTGTTGCAGGTGGAATGGTTGCTACATCCGCGCCTGCAAGGGCAGAATCTTTCACATGGTTCATCGTGCGAATAGAGGCCGCGAGGATTTCCGTTTCAAATCCGTAATTATCATAGATCGTACGGATATCTTCAATCAACTCCATACCATCAATGCCCATATCATCAAGACGACCAATAAATGGTGAAATAAACGTCGCACCAGCTTTGGCAGCCAATAGGGCCTGAGGTGCAGAGAAACAAAGCGTCACATTTGTTTTATGGCCTTGGTCAGTTAGAGCCTTACACGCTTTCAAACCATCCATCGTAAGGGGTAATTTGATGCAAACATTATCCGCGATGGCCGCAAGCACGGCGGCCTCTTTCATCATACCATCATAATCAAGAGCCGTTACCTCCGCAGAAACAGGACCATCCACAATATCGCAGATTTCTTTCGTCACTTCGAGAATATCACGACCTGATTTCAAAATAAGCGAAGGGTTCGTTGTCACCCCATCCATAAGGCCTGTATCAGCCATTTCGCGAATTTCATCTACATCAGCAGTATCAACAAAAAATTTCATGCGGTCTTGCCCTTTTATTAAAGCTCATTTCACCCTATTCCTTACAGCAAGAACAAGTCTTTTTGAAAGTATAATATTCGTCTATGAACATAGTATCCGTCCTGCTGCCTATTCCAACCGATGGGCCCTATAGCTACGGCGTGCCAGAAGGCATGAGCGTAAGCCCGGGTGACTATGTGCAAGTGCCACTTGGTAGCAGAACAATTGCTGCTGTTGTGTGGGATGAAACAGACAATAATGTTGACCCAAAAAAGCTGCGCGAAATCATCGAAAAGTTCGACTGTCCACCTTTGAAAGCCGAGATGCGCAAATTTGTTGATTGGCTCGCAAACTATACCGTCTCACCACCGGGCATGGTATTGAAAATGATTTTGCGCAGTCCAACAGCGCTTGAGCCGGAAACGCCACAAATGGGCTTGGCTTTTACAGGAGAGCAACCGGAACGTCTAACCAAAGCACGTGAAGCTGTGATGGAATTTGCTGAGCACGGCCTTTCATGGAGTAAGTCAGGTCTTGCCAATGCTGCCGGTGTCACGGTATCCGTTGTTGATGGTTTAGCAAAACAAGGTGTGATGTTGCCAGTTGAACTCCCTTTGCAACCCCTGCATGCAGCGCCAGATCCAAGCTATCATCAAACGGATCTCACACCTTCACAGTCAGATGCCGCCAAAACTTTACGCGAAACACTAAAAGCGCAAAACCCAAGTGTAACACTGTTAGAAGGTGTTACCGGCTCTGGCAAAACGGAAGTTTATTTTGAAGCACTGGCCGAATGTTTTGAGCAAGGCAAACAAGCCCTCGTGCTTATTCCAGAAATTGCGCTCACAAGCGCGTTCCTTGAACGCTTTGAACAACGCTTCGGCACACGACCGGCAGAATGGCATTCAGAACTTGCTCCCAAAGCACGTGAAAAAACATGGCGGCAGATTACGACTGGCCAATTGAAAGTAGTCGCCGGGGCGCGGTCATCACTCTTTTTACCCTTCCAAAATCTGGGCCTCATCATTGTCGATGAAGAACATGATTTAGCGTATAAACAGGTGGACCGGGTGTTTTATAATGCCCGCGACATGGCCGTTGTACGCGGCCAACTAGAAAACGCTGCTGTAATTTTATGTTCGGCAACACCTTCAATTGAAACGCGTGTCAATGCGCAGCTTGATCGTTACGCCCATGTGAAACTTGAAAGTCGCTATGGCGATGCAGTTCTGCCGAACATTGATATTATCGACATGCGCAATCACCCACCAGCGCGTGGTAAGTTTCTGTCTCCTATTCTTCTGGAAAACATTTCGAAAACGCTAGAAAGCAAAAAACAGACGCTCTTATTTCTTAACCGTCGCGGCTATGCACCGCTTACCCTTTGTCGTGTGTGTGGCCATCGCTTTGAGTGCAACAATTGTTCAGCTTGGCTCGTCGAGCATCGTTTCCGTCAAGTCCTCCAATGCCATCATTGTGGTGAAACCCAACCCATACCAGAAGCTTGTCCAAGCTGTGGAACACTTGATCATCTTGTTGCTTGTGGGCCCGGCGTTGAGCGTTTGGGTGAAGAAATTGTAGAAGTCTTTCCTGATGCGCGAACCATTGTGCTTTCTTCCGACATGGCAGGCGGCGTAAAACGCATGCGGGTTGAACTCGATGCAATTGCCAAAGGCGAAGCGGACATCATTATTGGCACGCAATTAATCGCCAAAGGCCACAACTTCCCGTTGATGGGCATGGTAGGCGTTGTAGATGCTGACCTTGGTCTCAGCAATGGTGACCCGCGCGCGGCAGAACGCACCTTCCAATTACTGCATCAGGTTACGGGCCGCGCAGGCCGCGCGGGCGGTAAAAGCATAGGTCTTCTACAAAGCTACCAGCCAGCTCATCCTGTTATCTCTGCCATTAAGCAAGGCGACCCAGATGACTTTTATGAACGCGAAATTGATGGACGGCGCATGGCCTCACTGCCCCCCTTTGGCCGGCTAGCGGCAATCATAGTTTCGGGCCTTGATCGCAAACTAACAGAAAGCCATGCGCGGCAGCTTCGCCATGCTTGCCCACAATCAGATCAGGTGCGTGTGTTAGGTCCTGCAGAAGCCCCGCTCGCCATGGTGCGTGGGCGGTATCGTTTTCGACTTCTATTACATGCACCGCGCAGCTTCGCCCTTCAAAACTGGATGCGGGATTGGTTTTCACAAGCGCCAAAACCAACTGGCAATATTCGTGTGCAAACCGATGTCGATCCCCAGAGTTTTGTATGACGGCTCACGACAAACCCAACTTCCGCTTTGCACCTAGTCCCAATGGCGAGCTCCATTTGGGGCATGCCTATTCTGCTCTATTGAATTTGAAAATGGCGCGCGATGTTGAAGGCAAGATGCTGCTGCGGATTGAAGACATCGACACCGTGCGCTGCACGCCTGAGCTTGAAAAACAAATGCTTGAAGATTTGGAATGGATTGGATTTGAATGGGATGAAGAACCCATCCGACAGTCAGCTCGGTTTGATATTTATCAAGAAGCACTAGATCAATTAATGGATCAAGAATTATTATATCCGACAATCCTAAGCCGGAGCGAAATTAAAAAACTGGTTTCAGAAAAGGGTGAGAGTTGGCCACGCGATCCTGATGGCGCACCTTTCTACCCAGGCAGTGAGCGCGGATTATCTGCAGATGAACAAACCGCAATTCTAGGCGCAGATACGCCATACACATTAAGATTAGACATGGCCAAAACCTTATCCAAAAACACAATCGAATTATTTTGGGTTGAGGGTGAAGATAATACAAACATTACAGCAAAACCTGAAAACTGGGGCGATGTGGTTTTAGCCAGAAAAGACACGCCTGCAAGTTATCATCTTTCTAGTGTGATTGATGACGCGGATCAGAACATAACGCATA
>CAZXZQ010000116.1:0-8041 GCA_964645215.1 uncultured Rhizobiaceae bacterium
GTGCGTAAGGCATCAAGCAGGTTGAGCGGTAGTTTTTTCGCACCGCGCGCCTTATGGCCTTCCGTATACATGTTGATGTCGTGGCGTTTGCCGGGATCAGCCTGCGTGCGCACGCCTGATAGGCCAGCAGCGATAATAATCGCCTGCAACAAATATGGGTTTGCCGCGCCATCTGGTAGACGAAGTTCAAAGCGACCAGGTCCCGGTACGCGCACCATATGGGTGCGGTTATTTGAGGTCCATGTCACGGTGTTTGGCGCCCATGTGGCACCGGAAGAGGTAACTGGCGCGTTGATGCGCTTATAGCTGTTTACGGTTGGATTGGTGACAGCGCACATGGCGGTTGCGTGTTTGATGATACCGCCTAAGAAATGATACCCTTGGCTTGATAGGCCCAACTCGTCTTTGTCATCTTCAAATACATTCTTCTTGCCTTTTTTGTCCCAGACAGAAATGTGTGCATGACAGCCATTGCCGGTAAGACCTTCAAACGGTTTCGGCATGAAGGTTGCACGTAACCCGTGTTTTTCTGCAACAGACTTGGTCATGAATTTAAAGAAGGAATGTTTGTCCGCAGTGGCAAGACAATCATCAAATTCGAAGTTCATCTCGAACTGACCATTCGCATCTTCATGGTCGTTTTGATACGGTCCCCAGCCAAGTTGCAACATGTAATCGCAAATTTCCGCAATCACATCATAACGGCGCATAACCGCTTGTTGGTCATAGCAAGGCTTCTCTGCCGTGTCGTATGGATCGGAGATTTCTGTACCGTCAAGATTGGTGAGAAAGAACTCTGCTTCAATGCCAGTTTTAACGCGCATGCCTTCGCTAGCAGCTTCCTTGATGAGGCGTTTGAGCGTATTGCGCGGGGCTTGGTCTACCGGCTCACCTTCCATGACGCAGTCACCGGCCACCCAAGCGACTTCAGGCTTCCACGGCAATTGGATGACGCTTGATGCATCTGGCACGGCAAGCATGTCCGGGTGGGCAGGGGTCATGTCGAGATAGGTGGCGAAACCTGCAAAGCCCGCGCCATCTTCCTGCATATCTGCTATTGCTTCAGCTGGAACAAGTTTCGCGCGTTGCCCGCCAAACAAATCCGTAAACGAAATCATGAAATATTTGACGCCATTATCCTTGGCGAATTTTGCTAGGTCTTTTGCCATGTTATTTTTCTCCCTGTCCTGGTATCCAGTTTGTTCCTGACAATGGTACGCCTGCCATGGCGGCCGATTCAACTGTTAGAGCCACCAAATCTTCCGGCTCCAAATTACGTAAATCATTCTTGCCACAGGCCCGTGCAATCGTCTGCGCTTCAAGTGTCATGACTTTGAGATAATTTGCAAGGCGTTTGCCCGCAGCAACCGGGTCAAGTCGTTTCATCAGTTCGGGGTCCTGCGTGGTAATACCAGCGGGGTCTTGCCCCTCATGCCAATCATCATAGGCGCCGGCAGATGAACCAAGCTTTTCATATTCTTTCTGCCATTTAGGGTCATTATCACCAATCGCAATGAGTGCCGCCGTACCAATGGCCACTGCATCGGCACCAAGTGCCATAGCTTTTGCCACGTCTGCTCCATTGCGAATGCCGCCAGATAGTACGAGTTGCACTTCGCGGTGAACATCTAGGTCTTGAAGCGCCTGAACCGCTGGACGAATGCAGGCAAGCGTTGGCTGCCCTACATGTTCGATAAAGACTTCCTGCGTTGCAGCTGTGCCACCTTGCATACCATCCAGCACGACAACGTCCGCACCGGCTTTTACTGCCAGTGCCACATCATAATAGGGGCGAGATCCGGCAACTTTAATGTATATCGGAATTTTCCATCCGGTGATTTCACGCAATTCAAGAATTTTGATTTCGAGATCATCTGGCCCGGTCCAGTCCGGGTGACGACAGGCAGAGCGCTGGTCAATGCCTTTTGGCAAGTTGCGCATTTCCGCTACGCGGTCAGAAATCTTTTGGCCTAGCAACATGCCGCCGCCGCCGGGTTTAGCACCTTGGCCGATAACAACTTCCACTGCATCTGCTTTGCGGAGATCATCCGGGTTCATGCCATAGCGTGAGGGTAATAGCTGATAGACAAGCTTATCAGATTGCCCACGCTCTTCTGGTGTCATGCCACCATCACCAGTGGTGGTTGATGTGCCGGCCGCAGATGCCCCGCGTCCGAGCGCTTCTTTCGCCGGACCGGACAGCGCACCAAAACTCATGCCCGCAATGGTGATAGGAGTATCAAGATGAATAGGGTTTTTGGCATGGCGTGTGCCAAGCGAAACTTTCGTGTTACAAGCCTCGCGATAACCTTCCAGTGGATAGCGCGACATGGAAGCGCCAAGGAAGAGTAGATCATCAAAGCTCGGCACGTGGCGTTTTGCGCCGCCGCCTCGAATATCATAAATACCGGTTTGCGCTGCGCGGCGAATTTCCGAATTGGTGTACTCGTCGAATGCCCATGGCTGACGTGGGTATGTTGGAGGATTAGTCATTCAATTTACCGCCAATCTCAGGAATACATAATATCGTATAGGCATTCGTTCTATTACGCATTTTCTTATCTTTTTGACTTATCGCCAAAAAGGAAAAGGCTTGTGCCCATGGCTGGCGTGGGTGTGTTGGAGGATTAGTCATGATTAATACGCATCCACATTATCAATGTTGAAATTATAGAGTTTGCGGGCAGAGCCATAACGCTTGAAGTCTTCAGGCTTTGTGCCTGTCACCTGACCGCGCTGCAATAACTTTGCAAGCAGCTTTAGATGCTTCGGCTTCATCTCTTTTTCCACGCAATCTGCACCGAGTGATTTCACTGAGCCTTTAACAAACAGTTTGGCTTCATAAATACTGTCGCCAAGAGCGTCTCCAGCATCACCACAAATCACAAGGTTCCCAGATTGCGCCATAAAGGCCGACATATGGCCGACATTGCCATGCACGATAATATCAATGCCCTTCATGGAAATGCCGCAGCGTGACGATGCATTGCCTTTAATGACAAGCGTGCCGCCATGGCCTGTAGCACCTGCATATTGGCTCGCATCACCCTCAATAACAACCGTGCCAGACATCATGTTTTCTGCAACGCCGGGACCAGCGGAACCATGCACGTTGACACTTGCTTCCTTGTTCATACCGCCGCAATAATAGCCGGTAGAACCTTTGACATTCACCGTAATCGGCCCATCTAATCCAACCGCGATTGCATGTGCGCCTTTGGGATTGGTAATCTCCCATTCGGTTTGGTTCGCACCTTGGGATTGAGCTTGCAGCTTTTCGTTGATTTCACGTAGTGGTGTTTTTGCGAGGTCTAAAGTTTCCATCCTATCGCTCCCAAAAATAAACGGTTGCTGGCTCTGGTTCCCACACTTTCGCCGCTTCAATGCCGGGCAGGCTTACAAGAGCGCGATATTCAGAACCAAAAGCTACATATTGGTCGGTTTCGGCAAGCACTGCAGGCTTACACGCAATCGGGTCACGCAACACGCCGAACCCGTCTTTTGTGCCAATGACAAACGTATAAAACCCGTCTAGGTCTTCAAGACCTGCTTCAAGTGCTTCACCAAGTTTTGCGCCATTTTGCATTTTGTTTGCAAGATATGCGGCGCCAACTTCTGTGTCATTTTCCGTTTCAAATGTCATGCCTTCGCGCACCAACTTTCGGCGGAGTGAATTGTGATTGGAGAGCGAACCATTATGCACAAGGCATTGATCTTCATCGGTTGAGAAAGGGTGTGCACCTAGTGTTGTGACAGCTGATTCCGTTGCCATGCGTGTATGGCCAACACCGTGTGTGCCATCCATCGTGCGGATATCAAACCGGTCAACTACGTCTGCTGGCAGGCCAACTTCCTTGTAGATTTCCACACTCTCGCCACTGCTCATCACGCGAACACTTGAATGAGTGGCTGCAATTTCGGTCCGAATGTCTGCAACGGAAGCTTCCGGCACATCAAGCACAGCATGCGTGTCACGGATTTCCTGTGTCACCTCGATGTTGAGTTTTGATGATAAATCTTGGGCAAGCGTTGCGAAACCCGTTTCCGGTGTGTCTGATTGTACGGTAATTTTCGAGCGACCGCTTTTCGTATCAGAATAAATCGCGATACCTGCACTGTCTGGTCCACGATCAGACATAGTAATCAACATATCAGAGAGCATTGTGCCAAGCTTAGGCTCGAGGCTCTTGTCTTTTAAAAATAATCCTACAATTCCGCACATAGCAAGTTCCTACATTAGTACCCAAAAAAACTAACATCATATTCTTGGATTTGCAATTCTTAGGAATAAATTTTTATTATAAGGAAAATAATATTATTGTGGGTAGGAAATAATTGAAAGGTAACGTGCAGGCAGTTTTAGATGTGTAGACGGGCCATGAGGTGTATCTGCATCGAAAAACAAACTGTCGCCGGGTTCCAAAATAAACAATGTATCACCGTGTCGGTATTCGACTTTTCCTTCTAGCATATAGATAAGCTCGATGCCTTCGTGCTGAAAGTCTGGAAAGGTGTCGGATTCTTCCTCCAATGTAATAATGTAAGGTTCAACAACAACGCCACTGCTGTTCGCCCCTATGTGGCCGAGTAGATTATATTGGTGACCTGCTCGCGTGCCACGCCGATCTGCTTCCATTCCTTTTCCAGCTTTTACATGCACTGCTTGTCTGGTTTCTTCAAAGCTTTTGAAAAATGATGTCAGCGGCACACTCAACGCTGAAGCCAGAGTTTGCAATGTTGTAAGGGATGGTGAAATTAAACCGTTTTCGATCTTAGAGAGCATCCCAACAGAAAGCCCAGTTGCCTTTGCAAGTTCTGCCACTTTAATCCCATGTTGAAGACGCAGGTTTTTAACTTCATGACCAATGGCTGTTTCAAGAACCTTTTCACGGCTTTGTTTCGTGCTGTGTGGATCTTGCGAAAGGCTTGGTTTTGGTTTCTTGTCAGGTTTGGTTTTTGGCATAAATGAATTTGTCTGATGAATTGCAAAAATTCGAATTACGTTATCTTGAATGTGAATTGAGTCAATTGTTTAATGTATGAATAGGGGATGGTGAGATTATTCGGCAAAATCTCTTGCATTGCATGAGCAATCAATTTCGCCGTAAAATGTCTTTAAAATGTCTTTACTAATAAAGCTCAATATGTCTGACTACGTTAATAGAAATCTTGTTATGTGAATCGTCGGAATTTTAATATGCAATACCATAACCCAACCACTTTTGATGAAGCGGTTTCATTGGCCAAAAGTGCCGAAGGTACAATCCGGTTTTTAGCAGGCGGCACGGATGTGCTTGTCCAGTTACGCTCGGATCTTGTGACACCGGACGTGCTGATCGACCTTAAAAAAATTGAAGGCACAAAGGATATTACACGAGGAGATAACGGCTGGACGATTGGCACGGCTGTATCAGGGGCAGAAATGTCTGAACATCCTGAATTACATAATGAATGGCCCGGCATTGTGGAAGCGATGGACTTGATCGGCTCAACGCAAATTCAGGGCCGTGCAACACTGGTAGGAAACCTCTGCAATGGTTCGCCTGCCGCTGACAGTGTCCCGGCCATGGTCGCTGCTGGCGCGAGCGTTACAGTTATTGGCCCAAGTGGTGAGCGAAGCGTGCCCGTTGAAGATATTCCAACAGGCCCAGGTCGTACGAGCCTTGAAAAGGGTGAGATGATCACGAGTATTCATATTCCGGAGCGAGGCGATAATGCGGGCGATGCTTACCTGCGCTTTATTCCACGCACAGAGATGGATATTGCGGTAGTTGGTTGCGGGGTAAGTTTAACACTAGATGGTGATACAATTTCAGACGCACGTGTTTCACTCGGTGCTGTAGCGCCAACCGTATTGCTCGTTGAAGACGCTGCGAAAGCAATCATCGGGACAAAGCTTGACGATGGTGCAATGGAAGCATTGGCTGCTGCTGCATCCGCTGCCTGCAACCCAATTAATGATAAGCGCGGCACGATTAAATTTAGAACACATGTGGCTGGCGTATTAGCTGGACGCGCTGCAAAAATAGCCTATGAGAGAGCGAAGGGTTAGAGATGAATAAAATACACGTAACCGCCAATGTGAATGGCGATGCCCAAGAATTCCTCTGCGATCCACGCGAGACGCTGCTTGATGTGTTGCGCGATAGGCTCGGCCTTACAGGTGCAAAAGAAGGCTGTGGCACAGGTGATTGCGGCGCATGCTCTGTGACCGTTGATGACCGTCTGGTTTGCTCTTGCCTCGTATTGGCCGCAGAAGCGGAAGGCACATCCATTAATACGATTGAAGGACTGGCAGATGGTGAGAACCTTCACCCGTTGCAAGAGAAATTCATTGAATATGCCGCACTTCAATGCGGCATCTGTACACCAGGTATTTTGGTCGCAACAAAAGCGTTGCTCGACAAAAATCCTGATCCAACTGAAGAAGAAGTACGCTATTGGCTCGCAGGCAATCTTTGCCGCTGCACGGGCTATGACAAAATTATCCGCGCTGTCATGGACACAGCCGCTGACTTGAGAAAGGCCTCCTAATGGGTATCGAAGGACAAGATATTGACCGTGAGTTCAAAGTTGTTGGCACAAGACCAGACCGACCTGACGGCATTGACAAGGTAACCGGCCGCGCGAAATTTGGTGCAGATGCTTATGCATCCGGCATGTTGCATGCTGTTTGCGTGCGTTCGCCACATGCCCATGCGCGAATTGTGAAGATTGATGCGTCCAAGGCAGAAGCCATGCCGGAAGTAAAAGCAGTGGTTACACGCGCTGATTTTGCCGAAGGCTTGGAAGGTGAAGACTGGAACATTCTTGAAAATGTGATGGCTGGCGATGTAGCGCTTTATGATGGTCATACGGTTGCAGCAGTTGCTGCCACGACATCACTCGCGGCACGTGATGCGGCGAAACTCATTGAGGTTGAATACGAAATTCTGCCACACGTGACAGATGTGGACAAAGCTATGGCTGCCGATGCGCCTATCATCCGTGAAGGCACTGCGGATGGATCTGTACCGGAAGGCATGCACCCAAATGTCGTGCGCTACCATGAAAGTGGCCATGGCGACGTGGAGCAGGGCTTTGCAGAAGCAGATTTGATTATTGAAGATTCATTCCAAACCGAAGCAACGCACCAAGGCTATATTGAGCCGCATGCGTGTCTGTCTCAATTGGGTTCAGACGGCAAGGGTGAGGTCTGGTGTTGTACGCAAGGCCACTTCAACGTGCAGAAAGTCTGTGCGGCACTTGTTGGCACAGATTCAAGCCAGATCCGTGTTACTGCTTCTGAGATTGGTGGCGGCTTTGGCGGCAAAACGGCTGTCTTCATTGAGCCCGTAGCGCTGGCGCTTTCGAAGAAAACGAACCGCCCGGTAAAGCTTGTGATGAGCCGTTCGGAAGTCTTCCGCGCAACTGGCCCAACCTCATCCACATCCATGGATGTGAAAATCGGCATGAAGAAGGATGGTACGATTACTGCCGCTGAAGGCACGTTCCGTTTGCAGGGTGGAGCCTTCCCCGGTGCGCCGATGGAATTTACTGCGATGTGTGCCTTTGCGCCTTACGCTTTGGAAAACGTTAAGCAGGTCGGTTATGACGTTATTGCAAACCGTCCTAAACAGGCTGCTTATCGTGCGCCCGGTTCGCCGATGGCTGCGTTCGCTGTAGAATCAATCATTGATGAGCTTTGCAACAAACTCGGCCTTGATCCAATTGATGTGCGTTTAAAGAATGCATCGAAGGAAGGCAGTCGCGCTTCCTATGGTCCGAAGTTCGAACGCATCGGTCTGGTGGAAACATTGGAAGAAGCAAAAGCGCATCCGCATTATTCTGCACCAATTGAAGAAGGTCATGGCCGCGGTATTTCCTGTGGTTTCTGGTTCAACCATGGTGGCGAAACTTCTGTTTCACTCTCATTGTCAGAGGATGGCACTGCGGCGCTTTCCGTTGGCACACCGGACATTGGCGGCAGCCGTGCTTCCATGTGTCAGATGGTGGCCGAGGAACTTGGCATTTCCTATGACAAGGTAAGAACCACAATCGC
>CAZXZQ010000117.1:0-7996 GCA_964645215.1 uncultured Rhizobiaceae bacterium
ATTTGTTTGACACGTAACAATTCTATGTCTCAATAATGCTTCATGGGAATAAAACTCAAAATACTTACACCCAATCTAAGAGAAGAAACCTTCGATCTAGCTACAGAGGTTTTTATTGAGGGCAGCACGTTGCATGTGGCGCTCGGTATTGAGCTTGAAGAATATCGGGAATATCTCAGAGGGTCGTTTGATCAGATGGCACGCGAAGGACTGTCGGTTGTCGCAATTGAGGAAGTGTCAGAGAAGATAGTCGGCTGCATCATCGCTTCAGATTTTTACAACCATCTGGATATCTCGATCAGCCAGAATGAAAAACTCGCGCCAATTGGTGCGCTTGGCAATGCGCTTGCAATTAAATATCTGGAAACTCAGGAAATTGCAGAAGGGCAGGTTATCTTATCTGATATGGCTGTGATCGCACCCGAAATGGCTGGCAAAAATATCTATCAAGACATGAAGGCATTCTGCCATGAAAATGCGCGAGCCAAAGGGTTTAAACGCATCGTCGGAGAGCTTTCATCTCAAGCAACACAGCATGTTGTGCTAAACAAGTTGGGCCATGCAAAAATCGCCGAAACCAGATTCAGAGACTTTGAATTTCAGGGCCGAAAACCTTTTGCAAATATTGCAAAGCCTGAGAGCATAATTCTCGCGGAAGGAATACTCTAAGTGGAAGCGCCTTGATACGGCTCCATTTTAACACCGGTGATTTTCCAAACACCATCAACTTGTTTGAGCGTGTAAACCGCTTGCCATTGTTTGCCAGCTTGATCAGTGACAAGCACTTCTTGATACATGGTCTCGCCCTGTTTTAAGCTTCGGGAGAATGAAAAGGAATCTGGCGAATAGAGTGGTGCATAACCGTTTTTCACCATGCCAATGAAGTTATCTGTATTCTTGAAAATCTGTTTAATGGTGGGAGCGGCATGGGAGAAAGCACGTTCATAGTCTTGCGCCTGGAAAGCTGAAAGTTGATCGCGAATAACCGACTGGATTGCCACTTCGTCTTGGGTGCGTTCTTCAGCGAACAATACAATGCTTGATAATGAGCAAAGAAGTGTAATTGCTGCTATGAATATCTTTAAGTGGTACATTTTTTCATCTCGTAAGTTAGCTTACTCTAAATTACGTAAGGCTATCTAGAATAGTTTCAACTTTCTGCTTTGATCATTGCCATGGCCATTTGGCTTAAAACCGGCACTGCCGCACCGTATAGTTTTGCTTTTTGCGGGTTGGAGGCATTGCCATCAAGTGAGCGTTTGTAAACACCTTGCAAAATTGCACCCAAGCGAAAGAAAGAGAAGGCTACATAAAACGCCCAATTGTCAATTTTGCCAATGCCACGGCGTTCACAATATTTGGCGACATATTCTTCTTCAGTTGGAAGACCAAGGGCTGCGCGGTCCACGCCAGCGAGGCCTCTAAAACTACCTGCATTCGGCAAGCGCCATTGCATGCATTGATAGGCAAGATCAGCAAGCGGGTGTCCAAGCGTCGAAAGTTCCCAGTCTAGAACACCAAGCACATTCGTATGATCCTTGCCGAAAATCATATTGTCTAGACGATAATCGCCATGAACAAGTGAGATCACGCCATCATCTTCAGGCATATAATCTTCCAGCCACTTAATCAGGGTGTGCATTTCATCGATACGGTCGACTTCACTGGCGTGATATTGCGATGTCCAGCGCGAAAGCTGCCGCGCGAAATAATTGCCCGGCTTACCGAAATCTTCAAGGCCGACTGATGCAACATTCACATTATGAAGGGCGGCGAGCGTTGCATTCATAGAATCGTAAATGGCTCCACGTTGCGCATTATCATCCGCCGGTAATTCGCTGAGCGCCGGGTCCCACAAAATACGTCCGTCTATAAATTCCATGACATAGAACATGCGCCCTATGGGGCTGTCTTCTTCGCTCAAATGCAGCATTTTTGGGACAGATACATCCGTATCCCGCAAAGCGTGCATGACACGATATTCGCGATCCACTTGATGCGCGGATTTTAAAAGTTCGCCGGGCGGTTTAGCACGCAAGACATATTGGCCAGATGTCGCGGTTAGTTTATAGGTCGGGTTAGATTGCCCGTTTGAGAACTTTTCAAGCTCCTGCAAATCACCAAAAGCATCAATTTTGTCTTTTAAGTAATCTGCGATGTCACTTTTTGAAATTTGATTATTATCTACTGTCATTTCGAACTATCTCGTTGCGCTGTACCTAACTGATTGTTATTGGAACTGTAACGCAAATAACAGAAAAAAATACTGACACATCATGTCTAAACTCTTTGCACCTATTATGGGGAAGTCTAGCCTGAGTATTTTTGTAAAAGGCGGCGCAACTATTCTTGTCCTGCTTTTAATTGGGTATTTGGTAAAATCTCTAGATTTTGAAAACATATTCAACACCGTTGGTTTTGGCCAAGAGGGCCACTTTTCTTATTGGAATGGTCCGTTCGCATATATTCTTTTGGCAACCTGTTTTATTTGCATCGGTGCGCCGCGTCAGATCATCAGCTTTTTTGCGGCATTTTTCTTCGGCTTTAAATTAGGCCTGCTCGCCGCACTTTTAGCAACGACATGTGGATGCGTGATTTCCTATTCAATAGGGCGAATATTCAATGGCTATTTTCAAGACTTTGTTAAAGGCAAGCTTGATATTGCACTTACATTTTGGCGGGAAAATACATTCTGGTCGACCGTAATTTGGCGATTTTTGCCGGTTGGGAATAATCTAATTACAAACCTTGCTGCGGGTGCATTCAAGATCCCGCCAGTATCATTTATCTCCGGCTCTGCAGTGGGGTATATTCCTCAGACACTTGTCTTTGTTGTCTTGGGCACAGGGGTGAATTTAGAATCTGGCACGCAAATTCTAATTTCAATTGTGCTCTTTGCCGTGTCTGCCTTGATGGGACTTTATTTATTTTCGCGTTATCGCAAACAGATACGCACTCAATCCTAAAGCTCGTCAGCCATTGGTGCCTTCGTGCGCTTTCTCAACCAACGCACGCCGAAGAGATCTCGAATGCCAAGAAGTGCGCGCCCAAGATTATTATATTTAGAAACACCAGCCATGCGTGGCCTGTCATTTACAGGATGATAAACGCATTGATAGCCATATGTTTGAAAGAGAGCAGGCAGGTAACGGTGAATGCTTGTGAAGAATGGTAATTTCATAAAGGCTTCGCGCCAGTAAATTTTCGTGCCACAGCCTGTGTCAGGACAATCATCTTTAAGAACAAGATCACGGATTGTATTAGCAGCTTTTGATGCCCATCGCTTTGAACCCGTGTCTTTGCGTTTTGTGCGGACGCCGCCCACAAGGGCAGGGCCATCGCTGCCCGGTTTGCCAAGCAATTTTATCATCGCTTCAAAGTCAGCTGGGTCGTTTTGGCCATCGCCATCAAGCTGCGCAATCACATCAAACTTCGCGGCAAGAATGCCTGTTCTGAGTGCCGTGCTTTGACCCGCATTGGTACGATGTTTGATAAGCCGTAACTTCTTTTGTTTTGACTTCAGTGCGATCACTTCATCTGCTGTTTTATCGGTCGAATGATCATCAATGACGATGATTTCACCAAGTATGTTTGCAGGTATAACATTGAAAGCTTCTTCGACTAATTTGCCGACATTACCTTCTTCATTAAAGGCCGGGATGACGAGAGAAAACTTCATTAGCGTGCTTGAAATCCTTGACTTGTTAAGGTGTTCTACCCATACAAGGCACGATTCCGCAAGTATTTACACGAGTTATGATGAACACGTCCCAAGATATAGGTCAGTCTTACTACTTAACAAAGTTTCTTGGGTTACTTGGAATTGTTTTTGTCATCCGCATTATCTCGCTTTGGTTTAATAATTCAGAGCCGTTTTTTGATGAAGCGCAATATTGGTTTTGGGCGCAGGAACCAGCTTTTGGGTATTTTTCCAAGCCGCCAGTATTGGCCTGGGTGATTGCTGCTACAACTGGCTTGTTTAACTCCGATAGTGCATTTGCAATGCGGTTTGCAGCACCTTTGTTTCATACAATCACCGCGATATTCATTTATCTCACTGCATCTGAATTATTTGATAAGCGCACAGCATTTTGGGCGGGGATTATCTATGCAACCATGCCCGCGGTATCACTATCGTCTACCATCATTTCTACGGATGTGCCGCTGTTATTATTTTGGAGTATCTCACTCTATCTCTATGTCCGGTTTAACAAAGAGCAATCTCTGAGCTTGGCGGTGATGCTCGGCATAAGCATTGGCTTGGGGCTTATGTCCAAATATGCAATGGCATATTTTTTTGCATGCGCGATCATCCATTCCTTGCTTGAACAACAGAATATGACCGCGCCGCGCTATAAGCTTTTCTGGATATCTCTGCCGATTGCGCTATTAATTTTATTGCCAAATGTCCTATGGAATATTGAGAATAGTTTCGTCACCGTATCGCACACAGGTGAGAATATTGGCTGGCAGGGGTTTGATTTGAATTGGACCGGATTAGCAGAGTTTTTTGGTTCGCAATTTGGTGTGTTTGGGCCAATCCTGTTTGGCATGTTTTTAGCCACACTTTATCAAATGATGCGCGATAGCATTTCGCGTGAACATAGACTGTTGGTAGCATTTTCTTTGCCCATTCTGGCAATGATCATTTTCCAAGCTGTGATCAGTAAAGCCTATGCAAATTGGGCCGCAACGACCTATATTGCCGCCACGATTTTAATCGCAGAAATCATGGTGAACTGGATTCCATGGCACTGGATGCGTACATCTATGATTATCCACTGTATTGCGTTTATCGGCATCGCCATTGCGGTTTGTTTTGCCGGAGCAGGGCAACTGGTACTCCCTAGGGGAATAGAACCTTTTGCACGCACGCAAGGTGCTGGTGAAATTGCTAACTTAACGGCAGATGAGCTTGATAAACTCACATATGACGCGCTTTTGACAAGTGACAGAAAGCTTTCTGCCTTGATGAATTATAACTTACGGGAACGAACTGAGAAGCGTCTGGCGTGGCGTCCTAGTGATGCGCCTCATGATCATTATCAACTGGTTTCTGCGTATCAAGACATGCCTGCAGAAAATATCTTACTCCTGTCGCGATATGAAAATATCGATCATATAAAAAACCACTTTGAAACAGGTGAATATATTGGCTACAAACTCGTCTCAAGCGGTGAAATTCGAAAAGTTCATTTCTTTAAACTTCAGGGATATAAACCTCAGAAATGAAACATAGTAATCCATTCCTTACGCAAGATATGGCCAGACAATTCGAAGTATTTTGCTTTTTGATCATTGGCATTGCAGCGCTGTTGATTTGCCTGATTGTATTTATGAGCTTTCCAATGCTCGATATGCAAACAACCCATGCGTTTTATGATGCAGATAAAGGCTTTATCTACAATCAATTCCCATGGTTGAATTTGGTTCGGCGTTTCATCTACTTCGCACTCGTAGCATTTTACGTAGTGGCGATAATTGGTGGATTACACGCGTGGAAAACACTTACACCAGTCATTGGTTTCTCTTGGGATAAATGGTTTTACCTGATGGCTTCAACGCTCTTGGGGCCGGTTATGCTTGTTAATGTAACACTAAAAGGCAATTGGGGCAGGGCGCGGCCAAGAGATATTGCAGACTTCGGCAATGCAACAAATCAATATACTGATTTCTGGCGGATTGCAGATGAATGTAGCACCAATTGCTCATTCACAAGTGGTGAAGTCGCTGGCATCGCAATGCTTATGATATCGCTGGCATTGCTGGTTGGGCGCCGTATGAAAATTGCCGTGCTCTTTTTAGGTGGCATGATATGCGCCATAACGGCATGGTTGCGCATCGCCATTGGCGCGCATTTTTTGTCAGATACAATCATGGCGGTGATCCTCATGACCATCACTGCATGTTTAATCTATTACTGGTTTTATCTTCGCGAAAACAAATGGCTGAAAAAGCTGGAAGCAAAGTCCCCAGCTTATATCGCCTAGATACCCTAGATAAGTTTCGGACTTGCATCCTGATGGATTGCCTGAACCGCAGCAAGTGCTGTCATGTTCAACACACCGCGTGAGGTCACCGCTGGTGGCAAGATATGCGCAGGGCGTGCTGCTCCCAGTATAATTGGGCCAACATGAAGTGCATCCGTCATGGATTTGGCAACGTTCATCGTGATGTTCGCGGCATCCAAATTCGGGAAGACGAGAAGGTTCGCACGCCCTTTCAATTTCGAGTTTGGATAAACCTTTTTGCGGATAATTTCTTCCAACGCACTATCGCCATGCATTTCGCCGTCGACTTCCATATCTGGATTGGTTTCGAATAGAATTTCCGTCGCTTCACGCATGATTTTTTGCGTAGGCATCGGGCGTGATCCGAAGTCAGAGGCAGAAAGAAGGGCAGCTTTTGGCTTAATCCCAAAGCGTTCGATCTCTTTCGCAGCAAGCCTTGTCATCTCAGCAATTTCTTCTGCATCCGGGTCTTCTGAAATATAAGTGTCGGTCATAAAGAGCGCTCGACGTTGGTCAATCAGCAAGCTCATAGCATGAAGCGATTTTACGCCATCTACGCGACCAATGATTTGATCTAGATATTGTTTGTGGCGGAAGAAACGACCTTCAAGGCCACAGATGAGCGCATCAGCATCATTTCGTATGACCGCGAGTGCAGCAATTGCTGTTGCGCTACTGCGAACAATATTGCGAGCAGCATCTGGCGTAATACCATCACGGCCAGCAACTTCAACAAGCGTGTTTACATAGTCACGATAACGATCATCTTTTTCAGGGTTGATCAACTCAAAGTCTTTGCCCGGTCTAATGCTTAAACCAAACTTTTCTAAACGAGAACTTACGACATCAGGACGGCCAATCAAAATGGGTTGGCAAAGTTTATCCTGAATGGCAATTTCTGAAGCTCGCAATACGCGTTCATCTTCACCATCAGCAAAAATGACACGTTTAGTTTGTGTGCAAGCCTGCTCAATAATTGGCTTCATGATCAAACCGGAGCGGAAAACAAAACGGTTGAGCTTATCCATGTAAGCATCAAAATCAGTGATTGGACGCGTCGCGACACCGGTTTCCATTGCTACTTTTGCAACAGCAGGTGCGATACGCAGGATCAAGCGCTGATCAAATGGCGAAGGAATTAGATAATTCGGGCCGAAAGTTGGTGTATTGCCGCCATACGCCCCAGCCGCCGCTTCAGAAGGTTCTTCGCGGGTTAGTTCAGCAATTGCTTTAACCGCGGCGATTTTCATCTCTTCATTGATGGTTGTTGCACCCACATCAAGTGCACCACGGAAGATGAACGGGAAACATAAAACGTTATTGACCTGATTTGGATAGTCAGAACGCCCGGTGCAAATCATCGCGTCAGGACGTGCTTCACGTGCAAGCTCTGGCATGATTTCAGGTGTCGGATTGGCAAGCGCCATGATAATCGGATCTTTAGCCATCTTTTTTAGAAGTTCAGGTTTTAATATCCCTGCTGCTGATAGACCAATGAAAACATCTGCACTGTCCATGATATCTGCAAGCTCGCGAGCATCGGTTTTCTGTGCATATGCAGCTTTATAACGGTCCATGCTTTCATTGCGGCCATCCCAAACAACACCCTTGGAATCTGTCACCCAAATATTTTCGCGCGTTGCTCCCATAGAGACAAGCAAGTTCAAACAGGCAATGGATGCCGCACCAGCGCCCGATGCAACAATTTTGACCTTAGAAATATCTTTCTTTGCGTGTTCCAGTGCGTTTTGAATGCCTGCCGCAACGATAATCGCCGTGCCGTGCTGATCATCATGGAAAACCGGAATTTTCATGCGCTCGCGCAATTGCTCTTCAATCAGGAAACATTCTGGTGCGGTAATATCTTCAAGATTAATGCCGCCAAAGGTTGGCTCAAGCGCTGCAACGACGTCACAGAATTTATCAACATTGGTTTCATCAACTTCGATATCGAATACATCAACATTGGCAAACTTTTTGAAGAG
>CAZXZQ010000118.1:0-7962 GCA_964645215.1 uncultured Rhizobiaceae bacterium
CTGCGCGTGCGCGGTATAGGTCTTTATGCATTGTGTCCAAAGTAGGCTGATCACCCGTATATGAGTGAATTGTCGTCATGTAGCCTTTTTCAATACCAAACGCATTGTTTAGTACATATGCAACAGGTGCAAGGCAGTTTGTCGTACATGATGCATTGGATACAACAAGGTCATCAGCTGTAAGTGAATCGTGATTAACACCATATACGATTGTTGGAATGTCTGAACCACCAGGTGCAGAAATAAGCACTTTCTTTGAACCATTTTCCAAATGCTGGCTTGCCCCATCTTTGCTTGCAAAAAAGCCTGTACATTCCATTGCAATGTCAACGTCGCTCCAAGGAAGCTCTTTTGGATCACGAATTGCGGTTACACGGATAGGGCCTTGGCCAACATCCATTGTTTCACCATTAACGGTTACCGTACCCGGGAACTTGCCATGAATTGAGTCATGGCGCATTAGGTGTGCATTTGTTTCAACAGGGCCAAGGTCGTTGATTGCAACAACTTGGATATCTGTACGACCAGACTCTATAATTGCGCGTAATACGTTACGGCCGATGCGGCCAAATCCGTTAATACCGACTTTTACAGTCATTTCATTTTCTCCGTCTTAGGGTAGTACAAGCCTCTTAGCTTGCATCTTCAAGTTTTGCTTTTGCAGCTTCGACAACCGCATCGGCAGTAATACCAAAATGTTCAAACAATGCTGAAGCAGGTGCAGATGCACCAAATGTAGACATGCCAATGAATGTTCCATCATGGCCAATAAAGCTTTCCCACCCCTGCTTAATAGCCGCTTCTATTGCTATTTTAACAGGTGCATCACCTATAATGGAAGAACGGTAATCTACAGATTGTTTCTCAAAAAGTTCGAAGCAGGGAACTGATACAACGCGTGTTGGAATATCACTTTCTTCAAGCTCGCCTTGAGCCGCAAGTGCTAATTCAACTTCAGAACCTGACGCAAAAATAGTAACTTCAGCATCGCTTGATGCTTCTGAAAGTTCATATGCACCATGCGCGCAGAGATTATCATCCGTAAATTCAGTTCTTACTGTTGGCAAGCCTTGGCGTGTTAGTGCTAACGCACTTGGCGCATCTGGCATTTCCATAGCCAATTGCCAGCATTCTGCTGTCTCGCATGTGTCTGCCGGGCGGAATACGTGTAGGTTAGGAATAGCGCGCAATGCTGCAAGATGTTCAACTGGTTGGTGCGTTGGACCATCTTCTCCTAGACCAATGGAATCGTGCGTTAAGACATGAATTGCACGAATGCCCATCAATGCTGCAAGGCGAATAGAAGGTCTGCAGTAATCTGAGAAAATTAAGAACCCGCCTGAATAAGGTACAAGACCGCCATGCAATGCAATTCCGTTCATTGCTGCAGCCATAGCATGCTCACGAATACCGTAGTGAATGAAGCGGCCAGTATAATCTGCTGCGGTAAATGGTTCTGTTTGACTTGTCTTAGTGTTGTTAGAGCCTGTTAAATCAGCCGACCCACCCAGCGTTTCTGGTACGCATTCATTGATGATTTCAAGCACTGCTTGTGAAGATTGGCGCGTTGCCATTTTAGGTTGCTCTTTTGCGAGCTTTTTCTTCATCTTCAAAATAGCATCGTTAAGTGCTGTTGGAATGTCGCCTCGCATACGGCGTTCAAACTCGCCGCGCTTTTCAGCGTCCATTTCCTCGAAGCGTTTTTCCCATGATTTGTGTTCTTTGCATGAGTTGAGACCCGCAATGCGCCATGCATCAAGAACATCTTCTGGTACTTTAAACGGTTCAGCTTCCCACCCCAATGCTTCACGCGTTAATGCAATTTCATCTGCGCCCAAAGGTGCGCCGTGGGCTTTAGAAGTGCCTGCAATATTAGGTGAGCCAAAGCCAATGGTTGTCTTACAAGAGATCATCGTTGGCTTGTCGCTTTTTTGAGCTTTTTCAATCGCATCTGCGATCTCATCATGATTATGACCATCAATGTGAATTGTGTTCCAACCAGATGCCTTAAAGCGCGCAATTTGGTCTGTTGAATCTGTAACTGAAATCGGACCATCAATTGAGATTGAGTTATTGTCCCAAAAGACAATTAGCTTATTGAGCTTAAGGTGACCCGCCAGAGTAAGTGCCTCTTGGCTAATGCCTTCCATCAAGCAACCATCGCCTGCCAAACAGTATGTGTAGTGATTACAGAGATCGTCGCCAAATTCAGCGTTCAGTTTTCGTTCGGCAATTGCCATCCCTACTGAGTTTGCAAACCCTTGGCCTAATGGGCCTGTGGTTGTTTCAATGCCTGCTGCATGGCCATATTCCGGGTGACCAGCAGTATTATAACCTAATTGGCGGAAGTTTTTAATTTGATCGATATCAATGTCTTCATACCCAAGAAGATAAAGCAGCGAGTAGAGCAGCATTGAGCCATGGCCAGCTGAAAGCACGAAACGGTCTCGGTCCGGCCAGTTTGGATTTTTTGCATCGAAATTTAGGTATTTGGTGAAAAGGACTGTAACAATGTCCGCTGCCCCCATTGGAAGGCCCGGATGGCCTGAATTCGCCGCTTGTACAGCGTCAACCGAAAGAAAACGAATAGCGTTCGCCATATCGTTGGAAGCGTTTTTTTTGGTCATTAGATCTCTCGGTTAAAATTAAAAAATTTAGAAAAGGCGCGAACTGTAAATGAAACTTAAATCTGGCACCTGATTTTCGCAGAACCATTAACATTTGAGTTGTGAGAGTCAATGTCTGTACTATCTACATAACAGTAAAATACTCCAGAAAATACATTGCTAAAAGAACGCGCGGGATAAATTAATCTATATTATCGCTTAAAGCCTTGGATAAGGCATGTTGCTTAGTTGACGTGTTTTTGGAGTATCGCTTAATGTTTTTGGTGCAACATGTTGTAGCTATTATGATTCGTTGTCGTAGGGGGTTGGCCCGCAACCATATTTTTAACAAGTTTGGTGTGCGTAATTTAGTTATTTATGTTTCTTATTGCGGATGAGTAATGTCTGAAAACAACCCACTGATTGACGCTTTTTCCCGTCTAAATAACTCGGTCAAAAAACTTGATAAAGTTATAGATGCCCGGCTAGAACGCTCATCCTCACTTATCGATGTTGAGGCCGAAGTGCAGCGAATGGGGGCAGATAGAACGCGCCTTGCAGAATCACTTGATAGCGTTCAACAGCGCGCGCAACAATTGGAACATGCGAATAAAGAAGTATCTCGTAGGCTCGTAGATGCAATGGAAAAAATCAGAACTGTGATTGAAGGCCGCGTATAATTCATTAATGAGGGCGGCATTATAGGAGAGTATATTTGCCTACAGTAAGTGTAACAATTAATGGCAAAAGCTATCGGATGGCCTGTGATGAAGGCCAAGAGCTGCATCTTGAAGAGCTTGCTCAGGAGTTCAATACTTATATTGATGGATTGAAAGGGTCTTTTGGGGACATTGGAGACCAGCGCCTCACGGTGATGGCTGGTGTTATGGTGACTGACCAGGTTTTGGAGCTTAAGGAAAAAGTTTTAAAACTGGAGCAAGAAATCACTGAACTTAAAGAAACCAAAATGCTCAGATCTCGTGAAAAACAATCTGGCGATGATGATCTTGCAAAAGGTATTGTAGAAACAGCCGAGAAAATCGAAAAGCTTTGCGAGAAACTATCTGCTGAAAGTTGATAGCTTATTTTAATGCTGCTTTGAAGAATGCAATCATCCGTTTGCGCGCATCAGAGCGTGCTGCTGAATTGCCGCCCACAGTGTGCCCTTTATAGTGTTGCACAGGAATATTTAGATCAAATGAATGATGGGTGTCGGGATAGGTAATTACCGAAAGCCTTCCGCCGGGTTTATCTATTTTCTTGCATCTATCAGGCGGCGTCCAGTCATCACTCTCGCCTGACATTACAAGAAGTGGAATTGCAGGATTTGCAGGAACCGCTCCACACCATGGGTAATATGCTGCGACTGCACGGATTGCGTGTCTTCCAGACTTGGCTAAGATTGATGCAACGCTTGCACCATTGCTTTGCCCCATAAGAAAGAAGCTTTTTTGATCGCTTCCAGTAATCGTTTTTAGATGTTGAATGGCATCTATTACATCACGCCCTCGATAAGCTTGTGCACTTCGAAGGCTGCTTGTGCGTTGGCACACAACACCATTGCCATTATTGCGCGGGCCAAAACTATCCAAAATCAGAGTTGCAAACCCATTAGAATTTAAAGCGCGTGCATGGTTTCTGAGGCTGTTTTTTACACTGGATAGAAGTCCACCGCATCCATGTAGCAATATGACAGTGGGGTATTTGCCGTTTCCTGGGGTTTTGTATTCTCCTTTTAAAATGACTTTTTTGCCCTGATGTGTTGATGATGCCTTAAAACTAATATTCTTTGCAATCGCAGTATGCGGCCATAGCAGGATCATTATAAGTATGCTGATTATGATATGTCGCACTATGTATGCCTTTAGTTTATTATTCCGCTACACTAGCCAAAAATGTTTGCTACGCATATATAGAAAATTGGCGACGCTGCCTGGTTCGTTTAAACAACATATACCTCGGGGCCTTACGCATTCTCTAGGGAACTGTCCCTGACCTGGCTCGTGGGCCGGGATACACGGTGCCCACCTACTTAGTAGGTTTCCGGGATTGTCATAGTTTGACGGCTGAGGTGGCTCGCTTTTTAAAATTGGATTGGTAATGAGTCTACAAATACAAAAAGCTGAGCTTCGCGAGCAATCGTTAAAACGGCGCGATGCGTTAGGTATAGATACACGCATAGAGAAAAGTCTTGATGCGAGTGCACATGGCGCAAAACATATTGAGTTTAATGCTGGTACCGTTGTTTCTGCATTTTTTCCTATCCGCTCAGAAATTGATCCGCGTCCTTTGATGGATGAGTTTAGAAGGTTTGGCGCGCGTTTATGTTTGCCAATTGTTCAGGACAATACAACGATTGTTTTTCGTGAACTTGTTCGTGGTGCAGAACTTGTGGATACGGGTTTTGGAACACGTGGGCCGGGGGAAGATGCGGAAGTTTTAGACCCATCGCTTTTAATCATGCCATTATCTGTTTTTGACAATTTTGGTGGACGGATTGGGTATGGCGCCGGGCATTATGATCGTGCAATCGCTAAGCTAATTGATAAAGGCATCAAGCCTCGACTAATTGGGATGGCCTTTGATTGCCAACAAGAAGCGGAAGTGCCGGTTGAGCCACATGATCAACCTCTTGACGCTATGTTGACCGAGACTGGGTTTTATCCATCAGAAAGAAGTGTTTCATGAGATTGCTATTTTTGGGTGATATGGTTGGCAGATCAGGTCGTGAAGCCGTGTTTGATAAATTGCCAAATTTAGTCGACCAGTTGAAAACAGATTTTGTGGTTGTGAATGGTGAGAACGCTGCCGGTGGGTTTGGCATTACCGAGGATATTTTCAATAAAACCCTTGAAGCGGGTGCAGATGTTGTTACGACCGGAAACCATGTTTGGGATCAACGTGAAGCATTAAGTGTGGCAGATCGAGAAGACCGATTTCTGCGCCCGGCAAACTTTCCGACTGGGACACCGGGCAGGGGTGGGTTTCTTTACGAAGCTAAGAATGGCGCTCGGATCATGGTTATGAATATTATGGGGCGTGTTTTTATGCATCCTGATCTTGATTGTCCATTCGCATGCGTTGAACAACAGCTTGAGGGTATTGAACTTGGACATACCGCAGATGCAGTCTTTATCGATTTTCATGCAGAAGCGACGTCAGAAAAGCAATGCTTTGCACATTTTGTGGATGGTCGCGTTTCTGCTGTGGCAGGCACACATACCCATGTACCAACGGCTGACCATCAGATTTTAAATGGCGGCACAGCTTATATTTCAGATGCAGGCATGTGTGGGGATTATGACAGCTCTCTTGGTATTGATAAGGAAGAACCGATTAATCGTTTTGTAAGCAAAATTGCGCGCGGCCGGTTTGAGCCGGCACTAGGGCCGCCGACTATTTGTGGCATCGGTGTTGAGATTGATGATAACACAGGCCTTGCTATTGCAATCAAGCCGCTGCGGTTAGGTGCGCGGCTTGAAAATATAATGCCTTGGTAATGTTTGCTCTAGAGTTCTGGCTCTAACTAACTGCGTGGCCCAGTCTAAATTCCATTGCAAGCTTTGAGCGCTTTTTTGCATAGTTAGGCGCAACCATTGGGTAATCAGCAGGCAAACCCCATTTGCGTCGATATGCTTCTGGTGTCATGTCGTATGAAGTGCGCAAATGGCGTTTCATTGACTTGAATTTCTTGCCATCTTCAAGACATATCAAATAGTCATCATTCAAAGACTTGCTGATTGGAACAGCAGGTTTTGGCGGCGTATCAGGTTGGTTGTTTATGCCGCGTTTAACTTTTGAAAAAGCTGTATAAATTTCTTCAACTAGGCCTGGAAGATCTTCTCGCGCAACTGGGTTGTTTCCTACATAGGCTGTCAACACATCAACGGTGACATCCCATACCTGATCTTGGCTTGTATCTTCATTGTTATTGTCAAATTGATTATCCATTAATGTAGGCTCTCACTAATTATATACAAAGGGCGGGTTTTAATTTGCTGGATTATCTGGATTGTTGAAAACTGTAAACATGGGTTTTATATTAGTATTGGTGGCACACATTTGTGGTGTGAAGTTGCGCGATTTCTCTTGGGGTTCGTCCATTACGCAGTAAATACTTTTAATTATTATCTGAGTATAAAAATTATATTTTGTTGATGTGAATATTTATAAATACTATCACTATAATAGTATTGTGATTATTAACTAAATGCCCCAGTTCTATCTGATAATGCATATATGTCTGAGCTTGTAATCATCAAAGCCGCTGCAGCAATTGAGCGGGTTCTCAATCAACAAAATATCATTGTTGAACAGTACTATGATTTTTCATGCTTTAAGAAGGTTCATCAGAAAATCAGGAAATCCTCTGTTTCTGGCCAATTCAAACGGAAAAACTTTGATCTATATCAGGAAAATGCCTTTTGGCTAAAATTCACGCATCAAGGAAAATGCATAGCTGTTTTAGCATCTAGGTTTGAACAACTTGGCAAGCGCAATCTAGCAGAACATCTTAAAGATCAACATAAACGCATATACCCCAAGCCAAACAAAATAGGTACGCGGCATTCCAAGTCGACATATACAATTTCAGGTGGCGTCGTTTACTCCGGTGAGTTTGTGCTGAAGGCGAAATTTTGTGGCAATGGGCTTACGTCTCACATGGTGTTTTATAATTTTCTGTTGGCTTATTTAAAATGGCAGCCTGATTGGTTTTATGGATTAATGTCTAATCAGCTTGTTATGCGCGGGTTTGCTGCTCAAATTGGATATACGGTTACAGAACCAAGAGGCACAGATTGGGAAATACCGCCGCCAGGGATTTCAACGCATGATTGGCTTGTTGCCATGTGTGATGATGACATTAAAGATAAAGCAAAGATTATTGTAGATTGCGGTCTAGAACCTTTCCAGCTAGCGCAAAAAACTTAAGATCAGAATAGGTTTCTATCTGTGCTATATAGCGTAAGAACCGCATGGTTTTCTCACCATCTTCTGTCTTGATGACAGTGTCTATGATATCGCAAGAAAAGCCTTCATCTGCAGCTTCTTGATAACCGGGTGCAGATAGTGTTTCTAATTGCTCATCTGGTGTTGTTTTATTGGAGGATAGGTTTTCAGCCCATTTTTGACCAAAAACTTGACGTGTACCTGACAAACTACCTGAATATATAATTTTAGGCGCAAGCGTGAGCGTTGGTTTAAACTCGCACAGTGTTAAATATGGGAAGTATTTTTTGAAATCCCCATCAATTATATTCCGCTCGCCCTTCAAATAATCATGAAATTCTATGATGAAATCAAACTCGTCTTGATTGATCAGGTCTATGTTCTGTTTTGTACTTTGAAACGTCAT
>CAZXZQ010000119.1:0-7962 GCA_964645215.1 uncultured Rhizobiaceae bacterium
AAAGCATATTACGATATGCTTCTTATTCGCCGTTTTGAGGAAAAAGCTGGGCAACTCTATGGCATGGGCTTTATCGGTGGTTTTTGTCACCTTTATATAGGTCAAGAAGCTGTCGTTACCGGCATGCAATTGGCCATTAAAGAGGGTGATCAGGTCATAACTGGGTACCGCGATCATGGTCATATGCTTGCATGTGGCATGAACCCAGATGGTGTAATGGCTGAATTAACAGGACGCCGTAATGGTTACTCCAAGGGTAAGGGCGGTTCCATGCACATGTTCTCCAAGGAAAAGCATTTCTATGGTGGGCATGGTATTGTTGGCGGGCAAGTTTCGCTTGGCACAGGCCTCGCATTTGCAAACAAATATCGCGGCAATGATTCGATCAGTCTTGCGTATTTTGGTGATGGTGCTTCTAACCAGGGTCAAGTGTATGAGAGTTTTAACATGGCGTCTTTGTGGGATTTGCCGGTGATCTATATCATTGAGAACAATCGCTACGCTATGGGTACGGCAGTGGAACGGTCTTCCGCTCTTGTTGATTTTTCTCAACGTGGCGCTTCGTTTAAAATTCCTGGCATGCATGTGGATGGCATGGATGTTCGCGCTGTTAAGGCGGCTGGCGATCAAGCCGTGAAATGGGTGCGTTCAGGCAAGGGGCCGATTATTCTAGAGATGGAAACATATAGATATCGCGGCCACTCAATGTCTGACCCGGCAAAGTATCGCACTAAGGACGAGGTCCAGAAAATGCGTGCTGAGCAAGACCCAATTGAACAGGTTAAACAGCGTGTGATTAAACAAAAAATGGCAAGTGAAGACGACCTGAAAGCAATGGACAAAGAAATCCGAACCATTGTGAGCAAGTCAGCAGAGTTTGCACAAGCCGATCCGCTGCCAGATAGCAGTGAACTTTATACAGATATTTTGGTGGGAGCATAATCATGGCTATTGAAATTTTAATGCCAGCGCTTTCACCTACGATGGAAGAGGGCACACTTTCTAAATGGTTAGTTAAAAAGGGCGATGAAGTTGGCCCGGGTGATATTATTGCTGAAATTGAAACCGACAAAGCGACTATGGAAGTCGAAGCAGTAGATGAAGGCACGATTGGTGAAATTCTTGTTGCTGAAGGCACGGAAGCAGTGAAGGTAAATGCACCAATCGCGACGCTAATCGGTGAGGATGGCGATGCGACAGTGACTGCGCCAACCTCAATGGGGACTCCGGAAGCTGCTGATACTATTGAAGTAACTCCGAATGATCCTGCAGCACCTGTTGAAATTGCTGTTGCTTCTGATCCTGATATTCCTGAAGGTACGGCCATGGTCTCAATGACAGTTCGTGAAGCATTAAATACTGCAATGGCAGAAGAAATGCGTCTCGATGAGGACGTCTTCATTATGGGTGAAGAGGTGGCGGAATATCAGGGTGCTTATAAAATCACCCAAGGCTTGCTTCAAGAATTTGGTGAACGTCGTGTCGTTGATACGCCAATTACCGAGCATGGGTTTGCTGGCATTGGTGTCGGCGCTGCAATGTCAGGTTTAAAGCCGATCGTAGAATTTATGACATTTAACTTTGCTATGCAGGCGATTGACCAAATCATCAACTCAGCTGCTAAAACGCTTTACATGTCTGGCGGTCAGATGGGCGCGCCAATGGTGTTCCGTGGTCCAAACGGTGCTGCTGCACGTGTAGGTGCGCAACACTCACAATGTTATGCTGCATGGTATAGCCACATTCCAGGTCTTAAAGTTGTTATGCCTTACAACGCATCGGATGCTAAAGGGCTTTTGAAAGCTGCTATCCGTGACCCAAACCCGGTTATTTTCCTTGAAAATGAAATTCTCTATGGCCAATCTTTTGACGTGCCAGACGTAGAAGATCACGTGCTGCCGATTGGTAAAGCGCGTATTCATAAAGAGGGTAGTGACGTCACAATCGTTTCGTTCAGCATTGGTATGACATATGCGATTGAAGCAGCAGAACAACTTGCTGCTGAAGGCATTGATTGTGAGATCATTGATCTTAGAACCATTCGCCCGCTGGACATGGAAACCGTGATCAACTCGGTTAAAAAGACAAACCGCCTTGTAACGGTTGAAGAGGGCTTCCCACAATCTTCCGTTGGTGATCATATCGCAGCGCAAATCGTTCAACAGGCATTTGATTATCTTGATGCGCCGGTAGTTACAATCTGCGGCAAAGATGTGCCAATGCCATATGCAGAGAATCTAGAGAAGCTTGCACTACCAAATGTTGAAGAAGTCGTGCAGGCGGTGAAGTCGGTTACGTATAGATAATGCAGCGCCTTGATCTCAAAACACTTCGATATGACAAGCTTGGCAAATCGGTTTTGATAGATGGGCGGAAGGTAACGCTAGAAATTTCACATGAAGCGCTTGAAGCACTAACGAATAGAGCGCTTACAGATGAAGAAGCCATGATCAAAGTGGCTGAAGAACAAAAACGCCTGACGCGGCTGGCAGAATGGGTGCCGGCGGATGATGGCAAGATACATATTACGACAAACATGCTGATGAATGATGGCAGGTTTGATACAGGAGAGTTAAGCGATGCCGATTAACATTACGATGCCTGCACTGTCTCCAACGATGGAAGAGGGCAATCTGGCTAAATGGCATGTGAAGGTAGGCGATACAATAGCGCCCGGTGACGTTATTGCTGAAATCGAAACCGATAAAGCAACAATGGAAGTCGAATCCATTGATGAAGGCACGATTGCTAACATTCTAATTGATGAGGGCTCTGAAGGCGTGAAGGTTAATTCTATTATCGCCGTGTTGGCGGAAGACGGAGAAGATGTTTCAGCCATTGGTAGTGCAGAGCCTGTTGAGGCAAAAGCTGAAACGGTACCAACAAAGGCAGAAGAAGTAGCTCCTGCTGCACCGACACCTATTGCAGCACCTAAACCAACGCCTGCTGCTCCTCCTCAAAAAGGCAGTCGTGTATTCGCAACACCACTTGCAAGACGCATTGCAGAGCAACAAGGCATTGATATATCTACCGTATCTGGCAGTGGCCCTCATGGGCGTATCATCAAAGCTGATGTTGAAAATTATTCTGGCTCTGCTAAATCTGCTGGTGGTCAAGCCGCTTCAACAAGTGTTGCATCCATGTCGGATAAGGAAGTACTTGGCTATTACAATGCGGAAGCATATGAAGAATTGCCACATGATGGTATGCGGAAAATTATTGCTGAGCGTCTGCTACAATCAACGACAACAATTCCATCCTATAATATCTCAATGGCATGCGAGTTGGACGCGCTCTTGGCACTTCGCAAAGAGATTAATGCATCAGCCCCATTGGGTGAAAACGACAAGCCAACTTATAAAGTCTCGGTCAATGACTTCATAATCAAAGCAATGGCATTGGCATTAAAAGATGTTCCAATGGCTAATGCGTCGTGGACATCAACTGCACGCATTTTGCACAAGACATCTGACGTAGGTGTTGCTGTTGCGGTTGACGATGGATTGTTTACGCCGATCGTGCGGGATGCAGAAACAAAGTCACTTGTGACTATTTCTACTGAAATTAAAGACATGGCAAAACGTGCGCGTGACAAGAAATTAGCACCACATGAATATCAGGGTGGCTCAACGGCTGTTTCAAACTTAGGTATGTTTGGTGTTTCAAACTTCACATCGATTATTAATCCACCACATGCATCGATTGTTTCAATTGGAGCGGGCATGCCACAGGCGGTTTCCAAGAATGGTGAACTTGTTTCAGCAACTGTCATGGATGCAACCTTTGCGTTTGACCATCGCGTGATTGATGGCGCACTGGGTGCGCAACTTGCGGTCGCATTTAAAAATTACATTGAAAAACCGGTAACGATGTTAATTTAAGGCTTAAGAATATTGCTTCAGATAATTCAGCAAAAATGCGTGAATATCTTCTCCCCAATGATAGAGGACGAGAAGAATGATGAATGCGTAAACGAAGTTTGTTGCAGCCGAAATCAAACGCAGTCCAAGCAATTTAAATACGCCCTTGAGCGCCAACAATCCGGCAAGTGCCAAACCTGGCCATTTTACCAAGCCGGGCAGAGCCAAAATAACAGGCAAAATTTGATTCAAAGCTTCCATCATCACATCCTTCAAAAGGTCTTATATTGTATTTTTGGATTTAGCTCAAATCATATTCGCAGTGGTTTTTATCATGTCTGAGATCGTCTTACGCCCAGCAAAAAAGTCTGATTCTGCTGACCTCGCACTGCTTGATAATTTGGCTGGTCATGGCATTTCGCTATGGTTCTGGCAAAAGGCAATGGGTGCCACAAGGCTTGGTGACGCATTTATTCATGGTAAAAATAGACTTGCTACCGATGACGCATTCTATGGCTGGCGTAGCATAACTGTTGCTGTCGACAAGGATGATTGCATTTTGGGTTCTGTATGCAGTTATATTAATCCCGAACAGGATGAAGACGCCGCGCAAATAAAACGCTCTGCACCCGTATTCGTGCCTGTGTTCGAACTGTCGGAACTTGTTACAGGGACCTGGCTTGTCGACGTTCTTGCTGTTTACCCAAATGTACAAAACAAAGGCATCGGCAAAAAATTGTTAGATGACAGCCTTAAAAGGGCCGGTGAAATGGGTTCAAAAGTTGCGAGCCTCGTGACTGAAGACACCAATGAAAATGCCATAGGCTTATATAAAAGCCGCGGTTTTGAAACGATTGATACTCGAAAATACATTGAATTTGATGGTCCAGCAAAAACCAAAGAATGGTTGCTGATGACCAAACAACTCTAGGAAAAAGTAATGTCTAATACATATGACGTGATTATTATTGGTTCTGGCCCTGGTGGCTATGTAACGGCGATTAGGGCTGCTCAGTTAGGCATGAAAGTGGCGATCGTCGAACGTGAGCATTTGGGCGGTATTTGTCTCAACTGGGGCTGTATTCCAACAAAAGCACTGCTACGCACCGCAGAGATTTATCATTACATGCAGCATGCTGAAGACTATGGCCTTTCAGCCAAAGACGTGAGTTTTGATCCGGCAGCGGTTGTTAAACGTTCTCGCGGTGTTTCTGGGCAACTTAATGGTGGCGTGGGGCATCTTCTAAAAAAGAACAAAGTTGATGTCATCTGGGGTGAAGCAACGATTACCAAGGCAGGTGAGATAAGCGTTTCCAAGACAAAAGAAAAACCGATGGAACCGCAAAACCCAGTACCAAAAAATGTGTTAGGCGAGGGGACATACAAGGCTAAGAACATAATAATTGCAACGGGCGCACGTCCGCGCGTCATTCCGGGTATTGAACCTGATGGGGATAAGATCTGGACCTATTTTGAGGCTATGGTACCGGATGGCATGCCAAACTCGCTCGTCATTATGGGGTCAGGTGCGATTGGGATTGAATTTGCGTCTTTCTATAATGCAATGGGGGTTGATGTAACCGTCGTCGAACTTATGGACCGGGTTGTACCTGTCGAAGATGAAGAGATTTCAAAACTCGCACTTAAGCGCTTTGAAAAAGCAGGCATTAAGATCCTAACCGGTGCGAAAGTCTCGAAGGTAGAGAAAAGCAAAACAGGCATTACTGCGCATGTTGAAGGTGCAGATGGCAAAGTACAAAAACTCAAAGCAGATAAACTCATTTCTGCTGTGGGTGTGGTTGGTAATATTGAAAACCTAGGTCTTGAAACACTTGGGGTAAAAACGGATCGCGGCTGCGTTGTAGTTGATCCTTATGGCAAAACCAATGTTGCTGGCATTTATGCCATTGGCGATGTTGCAGGCCCGCCAATGCTTGCTCACAAAGCAGAACATGAAGGTGTGATCTGTGTTGAAGCAATTGCTGGCAAAAAGCCTCACGTAATGAAAAAAGAGCAAATTCCTGGTTGTACCTATTGTCACCCACAAATCGCGTCTGTCGGCATGACCGAACAGGCTGCTAAAGAAGCCAAGCGTGATGTGAAGATCGGCCGTTTTCCATTTATGGGTAATGGTAAGGCAATAGCGCTCGGTGAACCAGATGGTTTGATCAAAACGATTTTTGATGCCAAAACAGGTCAATTGCTTGGCGCTCATATGATAGGTCATGAGGTTACAGAACTTATTCAAGGCTATGTGGTTGCGATGACATTGGAAACAACGGAAGCGGAACTTATGCATGCAGTCTTCCCGCATCCAACTTTATCTGAGATGATGCATGAGTCTACCCTTGATGCATATGATCGCGTTATCCATATGTGATAGGGAATAGTAGGGCGGTTAAACAAAGGAGTATTGGAATGGGACTGCTTGTATTTATAATAGTCAGTATTGTCGCAAGCCTTATTTTAGAAACGTTGTTGAAGCTCAATAACGGTTCATTTCAAAGCTTAATTGTTGCCTTTATTAGCGCTCTCCTTGGCGGTTTTGTTTCGGCTGTAATTGGTACATCCACTGGCTGGTTTATTATGAATATGGAAATAATTATCTTTGGAACTATACTCTTAGTATTGCTCTACGATCAGATCAGGAAAATGCTTATATGGTAACTGTACTGGATAATTTAGAGGCTAAACCACGTCATCCTGAAAAGGCGCATCGTGCAGAAAGTGCGATCAAGAAGAAGCCTGACTGGATTCGCGTTAAAGCAGGTGGTTCACCGGTCTATGAAGAAACGCGTAAGATTGTTGCAGAAAATAATCTTGTAACAGTTTGTCAGGAAGCTGGCTGTCCCAATATTGGCGAATGCTGGTCTAAAAAACATGCGACCATGATGATCATGGGTGATACATGCACGCGCGCATGTGCGTTCTGCAATGTTCGCACCGGCATTCCGGCACCGCTTGATGTGAAAGAGCCTGAGAATGTAGCAAAAGCAGTTGCAAAACTTGGCCTTAATCATGTGGTGATAACCTCAGTAGACCGTGATGATTTGGATGATGGCGGCGCTCAGCATTTTGTGGAAACCATTGAAGCAATCCGTGAAGCGGCACCCACAACAACCATTGAAATTCTAACACCAGACTTTTTGCGTAAGCCCGGTGCGATTGAAAAAGTAGCAGAAGCAAAGCCGGATGTATTCAATCATAATCTTGAAACTGTGCCGTCTAAATACTTGACCGTTAGACCAGGTGCGCGATATTTCCACTCAATTCGCCTTTTGCAATTGGTCAAAGAAGTTGACCCAACTATCTTCACCAAGTCTGGCATTATGGTTGGCTTTGGTGAAGCGCGTAACGAAGTGCTTCAATTGATGGATGATTTACGTGCTGCGGATGTGGATTTCATCACAATAGGGCAATATTTACAACCAACGTCTCGTCACCATGAATTGGTTGAATTTGTCACGCCTGATCAGTTTAAATCATATGAAACAACGGCTTATGCAAAGGGTTTTTTGATGGTTTCATCAACGCCATTGACACGTTCATCGCACCATGCGGGTGAAGATTTTGCGCAGCTTAAAGCAGCAAGAGACGCAAAAGCATAGACATGCCAAAGCTTGATAAGAAGCATGTTGTCAAACACTCTGCACAAGACATGTTTAATCTTGTCTGCGATGTGGATAATTACCCTCAATTTGTACCTCTATGTCAATCATTGAGCGTTAATCAGCGTCGTGAAAAGGCTGACAAAACACTCATTATGGCCGATATGACCATGGCCTATAAAATGCTGAGCGAGACCTTTACCACGCAAGTTTTAATGAACCGCGAGACGCTCGAAATTGACGTTAAGTATATTGAGGGTCCATTTAAGCACCTTGATAATAAATGGTCGTTTAAAGCGCTTGGTGAGAATGAATGTGAAATTTCATTTCTTCTGGATTATGAACTTCGTAGCAAAATGCTTGCGATGGCGGCTGGTGCAGTGTTTGAAGTTGCCTTTGGCCGCTTTGTTGATGCATTCGAAAAACGCGCGGACGAAGTATACGCATAAAAAAAATCCCCCGATCATAAAGATCGAGGGATATAAGTTACAGGG
>CAZXZQ010000120.1:0-7935 GCA_964645215.1 uncultured Rhizobiaceae bacterium
TCTTCTACTTCAACCATGCTTTCAACCAGGTTATAAATTTCCGCAGTGCCAATACGCACACCGCCGGGGTTTAGCGTGGCGTCTGAACGGCCGTGAATAATCATACCCTTTGTTTGAGACCATTCAGCAAAATCACCATGACACCAAATATTGTCATAGCGGTCGAAATACGCGCCATGATACTTCTGTCCGTCATCATCATTCCAAAAACTAACAGGCATTGAGGGGAATGGACTTGCGCAAACGAGCTCACCCTTGCCCTCATGCATAGGCTTGCCATCATCGTCCCAAACTTCAGTCTTCATGCCAAGACAGGCTGCTTGAATTTCACCATTATAGACAGCGCCCCATGGTTGTCCGCCCACAAAACAGCCCATAATGTCAGTGCCACCAGACATGGATGCCAGATGCACATCTGCTTTAATGCCTTCATAAACAAATACAAAATTTTCAGGTGCCAATGGCGAGCCTGTTGATGAAATAAGCCTGACATCGGAAAGATCATGCGTATCAATGGGTCTAAGGCCTGAATTTCTAACCGCATCAATAAATTTGGCAGATGTGCCGAAAAGCGTAAACCGTTCTGCTTGCGCATAATCAAACAATACATTGCCGTTCGGTGCAAAGGGAGAGCCATCATAAAGCATCAACGTAACGCCACTTGATAAAGCAGACACGAGCCAGTTCCACATCATCCAGCCGCAGGTTGTGAAGTAAAAGACACGGTCTCCCTCTCTCATACCGACTTGAAGTTGCTGCTCGCAAACCGTCTTAAGCAAAGCACCCCCATGAGAATGGACAATACATTTTGGAACACCTGTCGTGCCTGATGAAAACATGATGTAAAGCGGATGAGAAAATGGCACGCGCTCTATTTTAATATCCCCCGCCTCTACACCTTCGAACAATGTTTCAATGGCTGATGCACCAACCTTGGAAGCCACTTCATCAGCAACACCTAGAAGCGGCACAATAATATTCTGCTCACAGTCAAGCTCAGGGATAATAGTCTCAAGTTTTTTCTCAATCTCGATCCGCTTGCCATTATACCAATAGCCATCACAGGCGATGAAAATCTTAGGCGAAATTTGTCCGAACCGGTCTAAAACACCCTTCTCACCAAAATCTGGAGAACACGATGACCAAGTGGCACCAATTGCTGTTGCAGCAATCATTGCCGCGACCGCTTCTGCCATATTCGGCAACATAGCGGCAACACGATCGCCCTTTTCAAGCCCAGCGTTTAAAAATACACGTTGAAATTTTGAAACCATTCTTCGCAATTGATCACGCGTGTATCGTTTTTCAAATTTATCTTCGCAGCGGAACACAATGGCCTCTTCACTGCCTTCAAAGCGAATTAAGTTCTCTGCATAATTAATGCGTGAGTCTGGAAAATAAGACGCGCCCGGCATTTTATCAGCATCTTCAATAATGCGGGTGCCTTTATCACCAACAATACCGCTATAATCCCACAGCAAATCCCAGAAGATTGCATCTTGCTCACACGACCATGCGTGTAGTGCATCATAGTCAGTAAATTTACGATTAGTTCGTGCTTCTGCGAATTCTGCAAACTCCGTTAATCTATGTGATTTCTTTTGAAGATCGGAGGGTTCCCAAAGTGGCTTCATATTACTTCACGCTTTCAATTTACGTTAGGCTCAGGACTCAATAATTAATACACAGGCATAATTGCAAAGAAGATTGGAGAAAAGCTTTTTTCTGCTATTATCTATAATTATTAAAACTGCTTTTATTCACCGTGCCCCAAAAGATATAAGAGACTAATGAAACGCGTTTTACAAATTGCTTTGCTATGTGTGCTTATCGTTGTTGTGATCATCAGCGCCTTGCCGCTTATTCTGTCAACAGAAACAATGCGGGAGCGCATAATTGCGCATGTCTCTAATATCACGCCAGGCAAAGTTAGTTTTCAGCAAAGCCCAAGTATTTCCTTCAATCCGTTTCTGGGAATTGAAATATCAGATTTTAAAATACAGGATCCACTATCAGGTGACACACAAAGCAACCTACTAAATGCAGAGAAAGTAAAAGCCAAACTGGATATCTTGCCTGCACTCTTAGGCAGAATTAACATCAGTGAATACCAACTTGTTAGACCAAAACTTAATTTGAAAGTGTATTCAGACGGGAAAAGTAACTGGACATCACAAGATACAAAACTTGGCGAAATATTTAAATCATTTACCCAAGCTCAGCAGGAAGAAAACTCAGATACAACAGAAGTTGCTCGTTTAAGTTTTGGACGCTTCGATATTATTGACGGCCTTATTGAATACGAAGATACAATTGCAGATAAACAGTATAAGATCACAGGCGTAGACGGTTCTTTCAATTGGCCAACAACCGATAGTGCAGCATCTTTTTCTGGGGTCGCAATATGGCGTAACGAAATTATAAAATCGCAATTAAACTTGGAAGAGCCACTTAAATTTATCACAGGCAGTGAATCAGATGTTTCACTAACACTTGAATCCAATCCAGTTACCCTAGGTTTTGATGGCAAAGCAAATACGCTTTCAGATCTATTTGTATCAGGGGCCCTCGAATGGCAAACCCCATCATTAACCCGCATTACAGAGTTTCTTGAGTTAGATTTGGGCAACTATGCAAATCTCGGCAGCATCATCGCAAACGGCAATATAGAAGCAACAGCAGACACACTCACCCTTACGGACGCCAATATCTCAATCAACGAGAACAATGCTAAAGGCGTAATAATCATAACAAATAATGAGCTTGGCAATATCGCACTAGACGGAACATTGGCATTCGAGCAAATCAATACCGCAGATTATTTCAATATCTCACTTGCTGATGGAGCTGAAAGCACTGAAGAAAAAATTGAGAATAACTTTAGCGCTGATCTAAGACTATCTGCTCAATCTTTCGTATCAGGAGCATTAGAGTTGGAGCAAGTCGCTGCAAGCATCTCAACAAGAGGCAACGAGTGGACCTTTGACATCAGCGATGCCTCTATCTTTGATGGTAATATCATTGCTAAACTGGGTGAACGCAAAATAGGTGATAAATTTCAGAACTTCATTGATATAAATGCGCGAAATATCAACACGAGTGAATTGTTAGAACTCTTTCCAGAAAACAAGGTCTCTCTTTCCGGTACAAGCACGTTTGAAGCAAAGCTGACAACCAATTATCGCATTGAAGCAGATCTGATAAATAGGCTTAATGGCACAGTTAATCTGGAAGTTACTGATGGCTCAATTTCTGGTTTAGACATTGTAAGCTTGATGCAAGCGCCACCTACACTCGCAAATAAACAACACACAATAAACGATGGTGATGTTACATCGTTCTCAAACATAAAATCAGCATTTACGTTGCAAAACGGGTTAGCATACATAAGCAACACAGCCATTCAACAAGAAGAAAATACAATCAGATTAACTGGCAGCATGAACTTATCCAATGACGCATGGGTAGTACGCGCTACATCTGACCAGAAAGATACAAGGTCCATAATAATGGGCGGGACAATAAAGGCCCCCCTTATTTTATACAGTCAAGAAAATGCACAAGACGTGCTGCCTGAGATACAATCTGAAGAACAAAATAATGATGTTTCAAATTAGCGGCAAAAGCGTTATTTTAGAAACATGAAAAATTACGGGTCGCGTGTATTAGGAGAAACGCATTAATGCTGAGAGCATTATCAAGCTTATTTAAAATTGCCATCGCATCGCTGATTACTGGCGTTGTGCTGACAAAGCTTGATTTATCTGCTGAACAAATTTTACTTGAACTTGGCCTCACACCTGAAACCGTTATGAAACAATTAGAAGATGGCGTTCAATGGGCCATGCCCAATATTATACTTGGCTCAATGGTTATTTTACCTGTCTGGCTAGTCGTTTATCTATTCCGACCACCGCGCAGCTAGGCTCAGGCCCTAAACTGCTTACTGAAAATCAAATGCAGATACTCCGCGCACCATTTCATCGAGACCCAGCGGTCTTGTAAGAGGAGGATGGGCGCGTGAAACACACCCTGCTCGTTCACATAAGCGACAAGCAGGACCAATCTTTACTGGCTCCACAGTGCCATCTCCCGACAAGCCGTCAGCATACACGACCTCTTCCGTAAGAGATGCATCAAAACCAATTAGCAGTGCTGTTCTTTGTGGTCGTTCCGTGTAGCCAGAGCGAAGCCCTTCAACGGTTCTGCCAATGACAACATAGGTCGCATCTTGTGGTGTAATCACCTTTTCTGCAAATATTTGACCCGGGCTTCCAAACGCCTGATGAACAACAAGCTTTGGACAATCACCGCCAAAACGTGTAGCGGGAAATCCACTTGCCCCTGCGCGTCTCAATCGATTACCCGCTGAATCTGTTTCCATTACGAAAAATGGCACAGCGGATTGCCCTGATTTTTGCAACATGGTCAAACGCCAGGCTGCCTGCGCAAAAGTAACACCAAAACGCGAACGCAGAACATTGATGTCATATCTCAATTTTCGCGCAGTTGTGAAAAACTTCTCATACGGCAGGATCATCGCCAGTGCCAATAATCGCGCGAATTCAAATCGCGCAAGACGCCGCGCCTCATCTGAGGTAAGTTTCAAAAACTCAACTTCTTCATCAATCAACTTGCCCTCTGAAAGAAGAGCCACTTCAAGCGCGACCTCTTGCAATTGGTCTGAAGGCGACAAGCGCTCCGAGATCATCAACCTGTTCGAGTGCTTGTCAAATCGTCTCCGCCAATCCGGCATGGTTTCAACCGGCATAATCTGCACCACTAAGCCACGTTCATGCGATAGCCAGCGCTTAAGCGCAGTCATCAACCCATCGCGCATATCCAGTTGTCCGATGAGTTTCTCAGCCGCCTGTTCAATGGCAGGCACATAGGTTGAGCGTTGTTCCAAAGCTTGCCGCATTTCATCAACAGGCAAACGCGCAGCGGTTTTTGCTGCATCGCTGCCTTCTTCTGCCATCATGCTGGAAAGGCCTGAAAGCCGCTCAAGAGATTCTCTATATCCTCGATAAAGTTTCACCATAGCATTTGCTACATTGGGGGTTGCTTCCGTAAATTCAATCAACTCACTACGGTCAAAAATTTCACCAGCTAGAAGAGGATCTGAAAACACCTCTTTGAGTTGCCCAACCAAGTTTTCATTGCCTACACCCTGCAATTCATCAAGATCAAGCTTATAGGTTGAGGCAAGCTTGAGCAGCAATTGCACGGTTAAAGGGCGTTGATTTCGCTCTATAAGGTTCAAATAACTTGCCGAAATCCCCAATTCTTCTGCCATAGAAGTTTGTGTGAGGTTGAGACCAGCACGAATACGACGTATGCGTGGACCTGCGAATATTTTCTGTTCAGCCATTTAGAACTGCTTTCTTTACAAAACGGCTCATTTTAAGCCAGTAAGATTTACATCTTGTAATTATTTTTACATATTTACATCAAAACAGGTAAATAAACAGACATCACAACGCGTTTTTTTGTAAATTTTTGACTAATCGTACATTTATTAGTTTTCTTGTAAAAATTCTTGGCTAGGGTCAGCTTCAAGAGAACATGCTGTTTCTCATATAAAGTTGCTAAGGAGAGCACCCAATGAATAAACCACCTGTAAAAGAACGCTCAGAAGAGATGGCTTCCTCCATGAATATGGATGAACAAGCAGCAATCCGCATGGTTGCAAATGACTTGCACCGTTTGAATCAATCCGTAATGAAAGCAGTGGAAGCTGGTGTTTCTGTTGAACTAATTCGCTCTGCACGTCACCATTGCGGTAATGGCAATTTCGGCGATCTGCTTACACCAGTTATCGTGAAGCAAAACGGTTAATCATGCTAAGAATTAATGAGAAAGGCTCTCGTTTGCGGGAGCCTTTTTTATATGTGCGACAGTGCATCCGTGAGTTCAGCGATCAAATCATCCGCATTCTCAATACCAACCGACAAGCGAATGAGATTGGGCGGGCAATCAGTCAAATGCCCTTCTATGCTATGTCGATGTTCAACGAGGCTCTCCGTTCCACCGAGCGATGTAGCGCGGTGAATACCCTTAAGGTGACGACAGAAGGTAAGCGCCTCATCCCGTCCGCCTTTAACAAGAAATGACATCAGGCAACCATACCCGCCCTGCATTTGCTTGGACGCAATCTCATACCCTAAATGCGAAGTAAGACCCGGATACCATACCGCTTCAATCTTTTTGTGCGCTTCCAACGCCTCCGCAATTTTCATTGCGTTCTCGCACATGCGCTCAATGCGAAGGGGTAGCGTGCGCATACCCCGAATGAGCATCCAAGCAGAATTCGCAGAGAGTATAGCCCCTGCCCCATGCCGTTCCGTCTTACAAAACTCCCAAACATCACTCGCGGCATCAGCACAAGTTAACACACCCGCAAGCACGTCTGAGTGACCGTTAATCGCTTTGGTCGCGGAATGCGCAACGATATCCGCACCCAGCGTGAGTGGCTTCATTAGAATTGGCGTAGCAGCGGTCGCATCTACTGCAAGCACCGCAGATACAGATTTAACAGCTTTTGAGACTGCGGATATGTCCACCGTCTTCAACCAAGGATTGGACGGCGTTTCTACAAAGACAATATTTGGTTTCTCAGCTTGAATGATATCGCAGAAAGTTTTCGTCTCACTCGCATCAGCCTCGATAAGCATAACATCGCGATGCGCACAAAAATTTCGCACCCATGATGTCGTGCCCCAATATATGTCAGATTGAACGAGAAGCTTTTCCCCTGCTTTCAAGGATGAAAGTAGGGTCGAAATAGCCGCCATGCCGGACGCAAACAAAAGTGTATCCTCGCCACCCTCTAGGGCGCAGAGAATATCTTCTGCAAGTCGCACCTGATCATTATTGTCACGACCATAGGAATTCCCCTCGATTGAAAGCTCATAATTCTCATCGCGAATGAAAGTCGTAGATGGTTGCAGCGGCGGCGTTACACCACCGGAAGCATTATCGACAAAGCCACCCGCGCGGGCGGCAATGGTTGATGCATCTTTTTTGAAGTTACTTTTATCAGACAAGTGCTATCCCGCTTCCGCACCACGTCTGCGCCACATGGCATAGGCAAACGCGATGAACAACATCAATAAGCCATAGACGGCAATCGGAATTGAAATATCAGTCCTATTGAGCATGATAATCGCAATATTTAGCCCAAGCGTTGCATTTTGAAGACCACATTCAAGCGTAATGGCTGTTTGCTGCTCTTTCGGCAAGCGCATCATGGATGCGACCGTAGCCGCTACACCCATGGTAATAACAAGCAGTACAACAGAAATGAATGCAGATTGTTGAAGATAGGAAACAACGTTTTCTCGATCCTCATAAAGCGCACCAAGAAGGACAAGGATAAAGACTATAAACGAGATCGGCCCAAAGGCTTTTTCCAATCCAGCAGCATTATCATCACGAAACTTTCGTACCGCCATGCCAATTGAGAGCGGCACAACTGTAATAACGAGAATACCGATAATCGTAGTTGCAACCGGCAATTCAGGGGCGGCTTCACCCATAAAATGTCCAAGTGCAAATACGGTGATAATTGGCACGGTGATAAAGCCAAGCGCACTGATGATTGCGGTCAATGAAACAGAAAGCGCAACATCCCCTTTACCAATATAGGTCAAAAGATTGGAAGTCACCCCACCAGGACATGCGGCCAAAATCATAATCCCGACAGCAAAAGCACCTTGAATGGAAAAAACAGTAAGCAATAAATATGCGATAATTGGCAGTGATATCAATTGCAAAAACGCACCTGTCAAAAATGCCTTTGGTTTTGAAAATACACGTGTGAAATCTGAAAGCGTGAGGCCAAGCCCCATCCCGAACATGATGATTGCAAGTGCAATCGGCAAACCAATTTTAAGCATTATCCCCTCCGCTTATATTTTATCCAGTATAGATTTT
>CAZXZQ010000121.1:0-7910 GCA_964645215.1 uncultured Rhizobiaceae bacterium
TGCCAATAAGCTGTGGTCGTTTTTCGTCGGTCATGCCAGAACGTTTTGCCATGGGTAGTCCGATGAAATGTTTCTTGGTGGACATCATTTTACCCAGCCCCATATCATCAGCTGTTGAACGACCATCAAGCTCATTGCCTGCAACATGGCCCTTCTCGATACGCATCACGCCAAGCGCTTCCGTGCCGTAAGGGATCATGCCGTGCGGTTGGCCTGCTTCGTATAATGCATCCCACATCGCCTCACCAAAGCGCCATGGTACGTTAACTTCAAACGCTAATTCACCAGAAAAACTTATGCGGAAAATGCGGGCGGTTGCGCCATTCCAATCAAACTCGCGTACGCCCATGAAGGGTAGGTTCTCGTCTGACATATCGATCGCCTTGCCAAACGCATCTGATAATATCTTGCGCGCATTCGGACCCGCAACTGCAACACCACACCATTGTTCGGTAGCAGAACAGAAATGCACATCCAAATCTGGCCAAACCACTTGGCTGTAATGTTCCATGTGCGCAAGTACGCGAGCGGCATTGGCCGTGGTCGTCGTCATGAAATAATGATCGTCAGCGAGGCGTGATGTCGTGCCATCGTCAAACACATAACCATCCTCGCGCAGCATAAGGCCATAACGGGCTTTGCCGGGTGCAAGCATTTTCCAGCCGTTGATATAAAGCCTATTTAGAAACTCACCAGAGTCGGGACCGAAGATTTCAATCTTGCCAAGTGTCGACACATCACAAATGCCAGCGGTCTTGCGCACTTGGTCGCTCTCGCGCCAAATCGCATCCATAATGTCTTCACCCAGCTTTGGATAATATTGTGGGCGCAGCCATTGGCCTGCCTCTACAAATACAGCACCAAGTTTTTCATGAGAGCGATGCATGGCCGTACGACGAATAGGTTGGAATTCTTTGCCCCGTTCATGACCTGCAAAAGCACCAATCGCGACTGGTGAATATGGCGGACGGAAACGAGTTGTGCCAACTTCCGGGATCGACATGCCCCGCGCTTCAGCAAGGATAGCCAAACCATTAACGTTGGATGTCTTGCCTTGGTCGGTCGCCATGCCTAATGTCGTGTAGCGCTTTGCGTGTTCGACGGAGACATAGCCCTCTTGTTCTGCAAGGGTAATATCTTGCGCCGTTACATCGTTTTGAAAATCAACGAATGCCTTGCCGGAACCCGGGCAGCGCCAGACGGAATAGATTGGGCCGTAAGCTTGTTTTTCAGCACTTGGCGCTTTGGTGGCTTTGCCACCACTAATGCCTGCAGCCTTTGCCGCATCAATGCCTGCCTTGTGGCCTTCCGTCAAACAATCAGCGAGCATGAAACTCCCCAACCCCGCGCCTGCGGAGCGTTCTTGTCTGATAGGCTTGTCTGGTACGAAACTTTGAATGTCCTCACGCCAGATGGGGGCTACGCCAGTTTGGCTAACAAGATGAACATCAGCGGAGTGCCCACCAGAGACGGCGACCAAATCGCAATTCACGCTGCCATAGGGCGAGCCATCTAAACGCTGCATAGAAAGCGATGAAACGCGGTGCCATCCATTGGCTTTCGCAGGTAGAATGCCGAGTTCTACTTTCATGCCAGATTGGAATGCAGCAGTTGCAACTTCGGATGCTTCCTGACGGGTATCGCAAATCGTGATGGATTTCGCACCGGCAGCTTTTAGAATTTTCGCTGTGACATAGCCACTGTCATTATTGGTACAGATGACAATGTTCTTGCCTGGCAAAACTGCGTAGCGGTCGACATAGCGGTTCACAGCTGTCGAAAGCATGACGCCCGGCATATCGTTATTATCAAACACCATTGGGCGCTCTTGCGAGCCACATGCAAGCACGACTTCTTTTGCGCGAATGCTCCACATGCGCTGACGTGGCTCATGGTTTTGCGGCACATCCACATGGTCACTCACGCGCTCTAATGCGGCCATTACGTTGTGATCATAATAACCGAAACACACAGTGCGCGACATGATGGTGACATTGTCCATTGCATCAAGCTTGGCTTGTGTCTCTGCAACCCATTCGCCCGCAGGCATGCCGTCAATTTCATCATGCGCCAATGAAAGCTGGCCACCAAGGAAGGCGTTTTCTTCAAGAAGCATAACACGTGCACCAGTCGCACTTGCAGAAAGGGCTGCCGCTAAACCTGCTGGCCCTGCTCCTACGACCATCACATCGCAATGGGCATGCGCGTGTTCATATGTGTCTGGGTCAGCTTCCGTTGCTGCCTTGCCAAGACCTGCAGCATTGCGGATGATCTTCTCGTAAATTGGCTCCCAGAATGCAGCCGGCCACATGAAAGTCTTGTAGTAGAAACCAGCGGTGAGAAATTTGCCGAACAACTGGTTCACAGACATAAAGTCGAATTTCAAAGACGGCTTTGCGTTCTGACTTCCCGCTTCAAGGCCATGGAAAAGCTCGGCCATGGTCGCACGCGTATTGGGCTCACGGCGCGCGCCAGTTCTCAATTCTACAATCGCGTTTGGCTCGTGGCTATCAGCCGAGATACACCCACGCGGACGGTGGTACTTGAATGAGCGGCCCATCAAATGCACATCATTCGCCAGCAATGCGGAAGCGAGCGTATCGCCCTCAAAGCCCTGATAGGTTTTGCCATCAAATTTAAAATTGATATTTTTCGCACGATCGATTGTGCCGCCGGTGGAGAGACGATTTTTCTGGTTCATCGCTTTTTCCCTCCTGTATTGCGTGGCACTTTCAATTTATCGTGCGGACCGCCAGTCGCTACAATCTCATGCGTGACTGTGTTGCGCACAACCTTAACCCATTGGCGACAGCCGCCCGTATGATGCCACCACTCCGTATGCCAACCTTTCGGGTTATCGCGCAGGTAAACATAATCAAAGAATTTTGCTTCTGAGGCATTTTCATCAGGGCGCACTTTTGTAGCATCGCCCTGATACTGGAATTCCGCTTCATCTCTATAGCCACACCAAGGGCATCTAATTCTATGCATTTTAGATTCCTTTCCTTAGCTCACTGGATCCACGGGTTCGGGCCAACGCCCTTTTCGTCAATCATCTTGCCATTCTTAAAGCGATCAATTGTAAACGCTTCATTCAATTTATGCGGCCTGTCCTGCGCAATCGTATGCGCATAACACCAACCGGAACCCGGCGTTGCCTTAAAGCCGCCATAACACCAGCCACCATTTAGATAGAGGCCATCAATGCCGGTTTTGCAAATGAACGGCGAACCGTCGAAACTCATATCCATAATGCCACCCCAATGGCGCAACATTCTTACACGGCCAATTGCAGGCATAATTGCCATGCCACCCGCCATAACGTGCTCCATCATCGGCAGATTGCCACGCTGGGCATATGAATTATAACCATCCAAATCACCACCATAAACAAGGCCGCCTTTGTCTGATTGCGAAATATAAAAGTGGCCTGCGCCGAACGTCACCACCGTGTCGATCATTGGCTTGATGCCTTCTGAAACAAACGCCTGAAGTACGTGGCTTTCGACCGGCAAGTCTTTAATGCCTGCGAGTGCTGCAACTTGTGTCGTATGACCAGCAACAGCCATCGCAACTTTCTTGGCTTTAATGAAACCGCGATTGCTATCGACGCCAACAACTTTGCCGCCTTCATGCTTGATATTGGTGACTTCGCAATTCTGAATGATATCCACGCCGCGCATATCTGCGCCGCGTGCATAACCCCAAGCAACCGCATCATGGCGCACCGTACCACCGCGCCTTTGCATCAAGCCGCCTTGAATTGGGAAGCGGGCATTATCAAAGTCAAGGATCGGAACCATCTTCTTCAATTCTTCCGGCCCAACCAATTCCGCGTCAATGCCAGCCATCCGCATCGCGTTACCACGTCTTGCAAATGCATCGCGCTGCGGGTCTGAATGGAAAAGATTGACCACGCCACGCTGAGAAACCATCGCGTTGAAGTTAAAGTCCTGCTCCAGACCTTCCCATAGCTGCATGGATTTTTCATAAAAATGCGTATTGGGTGGGAGCATGTAGTTGGAACGCACAATCGTTGTGTTACGCCCGACATTGCCGCCGCCAATCCAGCCCTTTTCCAGCACTGCAACATTGGTGATCCCATGCTCTTTAGCCAAGTAATAGGCGGTTGCAAGGCCATGCCCGCCACCGCCAATGATGATAACATCATATTGCTTTTTAGGTTCTGGGTCGCGCCATTGACGCACCCAGCCTTTGTGGCCGGTTAAACCCTGCCAAAGAACGGAAAGTGCAGAATACTTCATTTAATTAGGACTTAGCTCCAAGGATAAGGGCTGTTTGAAACGGGGTGCAAATTACCCTTCTCAAATCTGTCAAATCTGAACGGCTCTAGCAAGTCTTGTTTTTCACCTAAAACCTCATCCGCAATCAGATGGCCAACGCCAATCATTTTCCAGCCATGGTTTGAGTCTGCAATCATCGCAACGTTTTCACGGAAGTGGTCAATCACCGGGAAGCTATCTGGTGTGAAGCAACCGATGCCGCCTGATGGCTCTTTATGATATTTTGGCATTGTGCCTTCAAAACGACTTTGACAATGCGCAAGTGCTGACACCCACATATGAGCAAAATCTGGCGATGACACGAATTCATCGCTTGATGGGCCGTAAGGGTCAATCGCCACTTCATCGACTGGTGTATCAACCACATAAGGTGATGCGCCACCTTGAATGCCGCCAAAGTGCCAATCAGGCTTATAATAAATGCCCCACATTTCATCCGTGATTTTTGAACCATCAACGGTTGAATGAAGTGTAGCGTCCGTGTCCACATGAATAACCGGTGGCATTTTGCCATCATTCGCCATCATGATTTCCGGGTCGACCTGCAGCACGCCTTCTTCAAGCTGCCAGAAGCGCCACATATCAATGCCGTCATTCATCTTGCCGTCACTGCCCTTGATGCTGACTTGTTTTGGCATATCGAGCATATCCCAAAAGTCGCGCGCCCATGGCCCTGCTCCAACAATCACTTGATCGCAAGCAATATTGCCTTTGTCCGTTTCAACGGCACTAATTGCACTAGAGCCGTTTTCAGTAACGAAGCCTTTTACCGTGACACCCGTAATGATGCGCACGCCTAATGCTTCGACCTTATCCGCCAATGCATACATGGTCTTTGTTTGGTTGGAATAACCACCGCGTTTTTCATGCAGCACAGACGTAATGCCCTGCGCCTGCCAATCGTTGAAAACGCCTTTCATATAATTCATAGAAGCGTCTTCACCTTCGATGAACACACTCTCATATCCAATCGCCTGTTGTTGCGCATAAATAGAGCCAACATCATCGCGCATGGATTCAGATGAGATCTGCATGTAGCCAACCGGGTGATAAGAAAGACCTTCCGGGTCACTTTCCCAGATATCAACTGAGTGCGCCATCAGTTTGCGCATGGCTGGTTGGAAATAGTTGTTACGCACCACACCACATGCAACGCCGGACGCGCCTGCTGCAATGCCAGATTTTTCCAGAATGACGATGTCTTCGCCCGAGCCTTTGCCCGTCTCTTTAAGCCGCTCAGCCAATCGCCACGCACTCGACATGCCGTGAATGCCCGCGCCAATGATTACGTATTTTGAATGTTCTGGAAATGCCATGATAAAACCTCCGATTGTTGATGACAGTTTGAACACAAATGCTCAACTGAAAAACAAAATATTGGACATGTAACATCAATTATGTGACAAAATCCCCTCGCACCGCTGTTATACTTACCCAATCCACACCAATTACAAACAGAAATGAACCATTTCACCTTTGTCCTGATACCCGGTTTTTCCCTCGTTGCGCTCTCCTGTGCGATTGACGCATTGCGGGCAGCCAACCAGATTTCCGGCACACCGATTTACGAATGGCATATGGCAACGCCAGCGGGCACTGGCGCAACATCGTCTAGCCTGATTGAGCTCCCGACCATTAAACTTGAAGCGGTAGAACGCTCATCTCTCATTGCCGTTTGTGGTGGCGACCGCTCGCATGATTACGCAAATGCGGAGCTTACCAATTGGCTACACAAACAGGCGAAGACGGAAACGCATATAGGTTCAATTTCGGACGGCGCTTTTGTAATGGCGGATACGGGCCTCTTCGATAATGTACCTTCAGCCATTCACTGGAAGTGTTTTGATGCGTATCGCGAGCGGTTCCCAAAACTCGATATCCGCCCTTCCATCTTAGAGATTAGCAATAACCGCTTTTCCTGCGCAGGTGGTACGGCGAGCCTTGATCTTATGTTGCACTTTATTCGTGAAGAGCATGGCGGTGAGTTGGCCGGGCAAATTGCTGATAATTATTTCCACGATGTCATTCGGGACGGCTCTCGTGAGCAACATGTTACCAATGCATTTCGTTATTCAGGTCGTAACCCAACGCTTGCCAATGCCCTTCTTATGATGGAGCAAAATCTGGAAGACCCGCTGCGCATTTCTGACATTGCAGACAGTTTGCAACTCTCGCGCCGCCAAATCGACCGTATCTTCCAACGCGGATTAAACAAAACACCGAAAGAAGTTTACCTAGATATGAGGCTTGGTCGCGCAAGTGGGCTTTTACTTCAGACCGGCATGAGTATTACTGAGATTGCGCTTGGATGCGGTTTTCAATCGACCTCGCATCTCGCCAAATATTTCTCTTCGCGTTATGGCGGAACGCCTGGGCAATATCGACGCCGGAACAGTCTTTGATAGATTTCACTTGACGGGTTGCTTTGAAAGTTCGAAATCTAAAACCATGGAAACAACACCCTCTTCACTCAGGCTTCGTGCTTCGCTCGCGATTTTTCTGAACGCAGCCATTTGGGGAGCTTTCTGGATTCCGCTCCGACATATGGATGAAAATGGGCTGATTGCATTATGGGCCGTGGTCGGCATTAGTCTGGCTGGCTCTTTAATAGCAATACCAATCGCACTCTATAAACGCGAGTTCAATCAAGATTCACTCAAAAACATCATCATTGTTGGCATCAGCATGGGTGCGGCAAATGCCTTTTATTTTGCAGGATTAATTTTGTCCGATGTAGTGCGTGTCGTCTTTTTGTTTTATCTTCTTCCGTTCTGGGCAACACTTTTTTCCAAACTCTTTTTTGATGTACCCATCAGCCGCGCACGGATGGCGGCACTTGGATTAGCACTTACTGGCGTATGGCTGCTGCTCGGTGGTGGCGGCTGGCCATTGCCGCAAAACATCGGTGATGTGTTTGGCATTCTCTCTGGCATGGGGTGGGCATTTGGCTTAACGATGATGCGCGGGCAACAAAACACAGGCCCATTTGCAAGCACTGCTTCCACGCTGTTTTTTGCAACGGTAATTGCATTGGCGATAGGCATTATTCTACATATTGTGCAGCCTAGTGTTCAGCCCGGACCTCCAAGTATGGATATAATTGCAGTTGTTTGGTGGCAGGTTTTGGCGTTTGGTATCATCGTTCTTTGGCCTTCATTATTGTTGCAATTGTGGGGCGCCAAATACGTTGCAGCAACAACGGCAGCACTCCTAACGATGTCAGAAATTCTAACCGCTACAATTTCCACCACTTTACTAGGTGAAACAAACCTCGCGTTCATATCATGGATGGGGGCTGGCCTCATTCTATGCGCCATATTCATTGACATTTGGGCCAATAAAGATGCTTGAAATCTTAGGCCTAATACTCCCCTTATTCGGCCTCATCTTACTTGGCTTTATTGCAGCCAAGATTTTTGACCACCCGATTGAAGCCCTTAGCTGGCTGAACACATTTATCATCTATTTTGCCTTGCCTTGTCTTTTCTTCAGGCTTCTTTCAAAAACACCTGTTGAACAACTTGCGAGTTGGGAATTTATTTTCGCCAATATCGGCATTACATTTTTTATTTTCATCATTGGATTTGTGATAGGGATTTTTAACAC
>CAZXZQ010000122.1:0-7757 GCA_964645215.1 uncultured Rhizobiaceae bacterium
CGCAGCAACTTGATAACCTCAATAAAGAACGCCAAGCAGCAGAGGCAAGAATGCTTGAAGAAGCAATTGCTGAGGCCGATGCTGAAATAGGCGAGGGAACTGCACCGGCTGTAATCGTAACCGAGTCTGAGCAATGGCATCCGGGCATTGTTGGGCTGCTTGCCTCGCGCCTTAAAGATCGGTTTAAGAGGCCTGCCTTTGCGATCGCATTTGACCGTATGGGCAAAGGCTCCGGCTCTGGTCGCTCTATCAGCGGTGTGGATTTGGGTGCCGTAGTGCGAAATGCGGTTGATAATGCGATTTTGGAAAAAGGCGGCGGCCATGCAATGGCGGCTGGCTTGACTGTGAAAAAGGATAAGCTTGGGGAGCTAAGAGCTTATTTTGAATCACAATTATCGGAAAATGTGGATGCGGTGCGTAGCAATCAAGAACTCAAAATCGACGGTGCATTGACCGCGCGCAGCGCTACGATTGATCTGGTTGAATTGCTCGAACAAGCCGGCCCCTATGGGCAAGGCCATTCACAACCTGTATTTGCCTTTCCCGCTCACCAAATTAGATATGCTAAAGTGGTCGGGCAAAATCATGTGTCCTTTACGGCTTCTGCAGGTGATGGTGCAACGCTGCGCGGCATTGCATTTCGGGTAGCAGACGAAGAGATAGGACAGCTATTACTTAACAGTAACGGTCAGCCAATTCACTTGGTAGGCACATTAAATGCAGATTTCTGGCAAGGGCAAAAGCGAGTGCAGTTACGATTGATGGATGTTGCGCTTCAGGCTTGATTAGATGTTGGTTTAATAGGCGGCTTAATCGGCTCCTTGCCTTTAGGCCATGGATGTAAATCAACCAGCGGGATGCTTGTGCCGTTAGTTTGCACAATACGAACATGTTTACGTCGTAGCCTTCTTGGCTCTAATACGCCACAAGAATTGGCAAGTACATCAACCTCATGAACAAGATTCTTGATGAAACTTGCAACCCGTTGTGCTTTTTCCTTAGGCACAAGGCCGCGCTGGAAACGTGGGTCATGTGTGGTAATGCCTGTTGGACAGGTATTCTTGTTACACTTCATCGCTTGAATGCAGCCAAGTGCAAACATAGCGCCACGAGCAGTTGTGATGAAGTCAGCACCAGCACAAAAGCCCCATGCGGCTTCGGCAGGCGTTACGAATTTGCCGGATCCAATCAACTTGATACGATCTTTTAAGCCATGTTTTGCCAATATGTTAGCCACCATTGGTAAGGACTCTTTGATAGATAATCCAACATTGTCCATCAAAGGCATTGGGGCAGCGCCTGTACCGCCATCGCCGGAATCAATTGTTATAAAGTCAGGCGCTGATTTTATGCCTCGTCTCTTAATTTCTTTACAAAGATCATCGAGCCAGCCATAGGCGCCAACAACAGTTTTAAAACCAACAGGTTTGCCAGAGATATCGCGAACACGTTTCACCATGTCTAGTATTTCGCCATTAGAGTTGATTTCGGGGTGGCGGTTAGGTGAGATAGATGCTTCGCCTATTTTAATTCCGCGAATTTCAGAAATTTCCTTATTAACTTTAGCAGCAGGCAATATCCCGCCTTTACCTGGCTTTGCACCTTGAGAAAGCTTAATCTCAAACATCTTTATTTGGGGCATTGAGCTCACTTCCTTAAGTTTTTCGTCACTTAACAAACCGTTCTCATCGCGTACCCCATATTTGGCTGTGCCAATCTGGAAAACCAGATCGCAATTACCTGATAAATGATGTGGAGAAACGCCACCTTCTCCTGTGTTCAGCCAACAATTAGCTCTGGCAGCTCCCTTTGAAAGCGCTTTGACAGCTGGCCTTGAAAGCGCACCATAGCTCATTCCTGAGATATTGATGATAGATTTTGCTTCATAAGGCTCTTTGGCGTAAGGCCCAATTATCATGGACGGGATTTCTATGTCTTCTTCATCAAGATATGGAAAAGGACAATTGACAAAGATTGGCGTGCCTGTGGGAGTAAGACTCTTCGTTGAACCAAAGGCAACCGTATTTTTTTCGCCTTTTGAAGCTCTGTCTATCCATTCGCGCTCTGCTCGATTAAACGGCATTTCTTCACGGTCCATGGCAAAGAAATACTGTCGAAAGAATTCTCCCAACTCTGAAAACAAATGCCTGAATCTACCAATGAGAGGATAATTGCGCCGAACAGTATCTTTGGTTTGGAGTATATCAATTAAGAAAGCACATATGGCCCAAAGGGCGGCCATGCCAAGCAAGAAAACAAAAAGTGTTGTTAAAAATGAAAGTACATTTGCTATGGGGTCAAGCATGATTAGCCTTTTTAATATTTAATTTGTATTCTGATTTATACACTATTCTGTAACATACAAATCAACAGGTTGCGATTGGTATTGCAGGCTTGCCGTGTTTGTCCCTATAATTTCGCGAAGGAGTTTATTGAGAATGGCTATTCTGAAATCCTCAAATCCAGTTGCGCTCATCAGAAATGCACCATTGCCGCCAATGACCTGGTTAGAATAATGTTGAATGAGTTCCACTTCATCCACCTGACCTGAAACCTGTTGATGGTTGAAGATCACAAGTCCATTAATCGTTATGCCAAGAAGAACAGCTCTATCTCTTGCCTTTGCAGTGTCACTGGTATTACTCGCACCATCACCGGAAACATCAATCACGCTGCGTGTACCTGCAAAACTGTTTTGACTGATGGAATCAGTTGCGTGATTAATGGCTGCACCAATATCGGTAAGTCCGGCAAATGCACGACCTGCTTCGCGAATTTGCTTGGAAACCTGAAGCGACGATTGCGCGCTATTTACAAGCGTCCAATCAACAATGACATCCTGCTGCATTGTGCCGGACCATTCCACCACTGAAACTGCAATGCCAGTGCTCCTCATGCCTTCTATTACGGCGATTAAATCTGGATGAGCAAATGCGTCAGCAAGTCCTTGTCGCTGCAATTCAAATTCATCAATGTCCACACTTGCCGATGTGTCGATTGCCAGAACAAGTTCAAGTGCTACTTGCCGCGTTTGTGCATGTAAGGGGGCAATTGTTGCTACCAAAAATAAGCAGAAAGATATGAGGGCAAGTTTTAGCAAATTTACTAAGCGTCCATCACCACGTCTTGGCGCTGAGAGCCTAGTCCTTCAATCTCGAGTTCCATCACATCGCCAGCTTTTAAGAAAATTGGGTTTGGCTTTATGCCAGCGCCAACACCGGGAGGCGTGCCAGTAGAAATAATATCACCTGGTTGTAGTGTGAAGAGGCCTGATAGGTGCTCAATAATCTCTGCTACTGTAAAGATCATGAAAGACGTGTTGCCGGTTTGCATGCGTTTGCCATTCACATCGCACGATAGATTTAGGTTTTGCGGGTCAGCAACTTCATCTGCAGTTACCATCCAAGGACCAACCGGGCCAAATGTGTCGCAAGATTTGCCTTTGGTCCATTGCCCTGAAAGCTGTTTCTGAAATGTGCGCTCTGAAACATCATTTACGATTGTATAGCCAGCGACATAATCAAGCGCATTTTCTTTGCTCACATATTTGGCAGGCTTACCAATAACAACGCCAAGCTCAACTTCCCAATCCGATGTTTCTGAGCCACGTGGTATGGAGACTGTATCATTAGGGCCAATAATAGCTGAAGTTGCTTTCATAAAGAGAAGAGGGTGTTCTGGTATATCTGCGCCTGTTTCTTTTGCGTGGTCACTATAGTTGAGACCAATACACATCAGCTTGCCGATATTGCTAACGCATGAGCCGAAACGTGGATTGCCTTCAACAAGCGGTAATGAAGTTTCATCTATGGCCTGCAACGCACCAAGATTAGAAAGCGTATCCCCATTGATATCACTCAGATGTGTAGATAAGTCTCGTAACGCACCATTGACATCAATCATGCCTGGTTTTTCAGAGCCAACCTCACCATATCTAACTAACTTCATATCTTCTCTCCTTAAATAAGCACCAGTTTATTTGGTGCTATTAGAAGCCGTGTAAGTCAAGATGTATGGGAAGAATTTATAACACTGGTACTCCCTAGGGGAATCGAACCCCTCTTTCCAGGTTGAAAACCTGGCGTCCTAACCGATAGACGAAGGGAGCATCAGTGTGAGCGGGTTATAGAAGGCAGGAACCAAACCTTCAAGCTATATTTTTGCTTTTTTCATTTTTTTTTTGTGAGGAAGAGATTTGTACCAAATCAGCTTTGTTCGATAGGCTAATCTTAAGCTTTTTTACGCTTTCTCTTGGCGGAGCGACGGCATTTATGGTGCCAATCACGCTTGGAGCCAATATCAACATGCACAGACTTGGTTCGGCAGTAAGTACCAACACCGCCACGGCCTGGAATCGAACGTAGATATTTAGCAAGCTGCCACTTGGAAACACCTTCAACTTGAATATCTACTGCTTTACAAAATACGTGTTGTGAGCGTCTTGCACCGCCTGCACGACGATTTCTTTTTGGGCTTCTATAGCCAGAGGTGATGATTGGTTTCTTGCCATATTTGCGCTCAACCAGTTTCAACACTTTCAATACACCAGGCTTAAGACATGCAACTTGAACTTTAGAGTGTTGCACGCGAAGGTCTTTGTGAGACAATCTCCCAAGGTTGCCAAGTGAAGCCAACTGGGTATTTTGTTTGTTCTCTTTGACCTGTGGGTCTTCTTTAATGCCAAAAATTTCGCTGTTCGATTTAACACCAGGAAGTGACGCTCGGTCACCCGTGTCTGATAAACGCGCTTCGATATTTGCATCGCGCGTAACCGTTTTAATTTTGTTTTTAGGTCTTGGCTTTGCTAGTCGCTCACTAAGATTGTTTTCATCTAGATTCGCCGTGCGGCTACTGCTTGCTGAAGCAAATCTTTTGTCCAGGTTTTCAGATTTAGCAGTGTTCTTTTTCTTGCGGTTACCAAACAGCCTTTCAAGCAGGCTTGGCTTTTTTATTTCTTGCGGGGTGGCAGAAATTGCCGCAACAACAGTTGGTGTCTCTGTCGCTGCGCTGGCAATTGTAGTAGGAGCTGCCGCAACAACTGTTGGTGCGTCTGTTGTCGCTGCGCCGGTGTTAGCTGTATTCGTGGTTGTTGGTGAAGCAACCACTACCTCGGGCACTGATGGGGTGGCTGGCGATGGAGCCTGCGGTGCCGTTGCGGCTGTAGTCGTATCAACTACATTGGCAACTTGCTGAACTGCAGGGTCTGCTGTTGTTGTTGGATCTGCAATGGCGAGTTGTGCGGATGGCGTAACCGTTGGGGCTGCTGGCTGTGCTTGTGCTGTTTGTCGCTTAATAGGGGAGAGCTGTGGTGCATTGCTTGCTTGTGAAATTGTTTGAGGCTGTTCAAGTACAGTCCCTGAATTATTTACAGTTGTTTGGCTCCCATCAACCGAGCCGCTCGCTAATACAGCAAGTTGTGGCGTTGGTGCCGGCGTTTGGGTGTTTTGTGAAGCAATGCCAAGGCCTGATACGCCGCTTGAAACACAGCCGGACAAAAATAGACATAGAAATGCAGTTGCAGGCGTCATTCCCGCAAAATTGCGCATCCTTTTAGATCTCAAAGCTTTCGCCATGTCGTATTTTTGTTCGAATTTCAAAACTTTATGCGACCCCAATTCGCAAAACTTGTTGCACAAGTCAGATTAGTATTTTTGATTTTTGAATGAAATTTCATTCACTTAACGCGAATAACACATCACTCCAGAGAATCATTATGTTATAATTTAGGCTGAAAAAAGTCATAAAAGGTTAAAATCTACTCATTACGTATCTAATTACCATTCTCCAGTATTTTCCATGCTTAACCAAGGCTCAGAAGGCTCAAGTGGCGTGCCTCTTTGTAATAATTCGACAGAAACCATGTCTGGTGAACGAATAAACGCCATTTGCCCATCGCGCGGTGGCCGATTGATGACAACGCCTGCTTTCATAAGGGCGTCACATGTTGCGTGGATATCATCAACTGCAAAGGCTAAATGTCCGAAATTTCTACCACCTGTGTAGTTTTCCGGGTCCCAATTATAGGTGAGTTCGAGGCAGGGAGCGCGGTCTCTAGATGGTTTATCTTCCGTTGTAGCCAAGTCGTCTGGTGCTGCGAGGAAAATATTCGTAAAACGCCCTTTTTCACTGTCGTAACGGTGAATTTCTTTCATACCTAATTTGGTACAATAAAAGTCTAACGATTCGTCCAAATTTGAAATTCTGACCATGGTGTGGAGGTATTTCATCGTATAAATCTCTCGATTACTTGTTACTAAACTGTTTGTTTTTAGGGCTTTTGCACAGAAAAATTGGTATTTAGATATTTTTTTTCAATTTTACCTTGCAGTGGCACCCTATTCACATGCAACATGGTTAACAAGCGTATGCAGATGATGCAATCAAGTTTTGTAAACGAGGTATAAAATGGCGGGGGTCAAGGACCAATCACATCAAGAGTTCTCCGTTGGAGAAAGTGAAGGTGCGGAACAAACACCTAAAGATCTGCGTGAAATCGCGGGCTCTATCAAATGGTTTGATGTGTCAAAAGGCTTTGGCTTTATAATTCCTGACGAAGATATGCCAGACGTTCTCCTCCACGTTACATGTTTGCGCCGCGACGGTTTCCAAACAGCCCCAGAGGGCGCACGTATTGTGTGTGAAATTGTACAGCGCGACCGTGGTTATCAGGCATTCCGTGTCCTTTCTATCGACGACTCAACGGCATTACATCCTTCACAGAAAGAGGGCGCAAAAACCCATTTTGATGTGAAAGCTGAAAGTGAGCTTGAACGCGTTCAGGTGAAGTGGTTCAACCGTACCAAAGGCTATGGCTTTGTTACGCGTAATGGCGAAGATATATTCGTGCACATGGAAACGCTGCGCCGGTTTGGCATTGCTGAGCTTCGCCCAGGCCAATATGTGCTTGTGCGTTTCGGTGAAGGCCCTAAAGGTCTTATGGCTGCTGAGATTTATCCAGATGACGGAACGAAGCCAGACGGGCGTCATTCTTAAGGGCGGCCTATACGGCACTTCGCAGTAATTTTATTTTCTATTGCCTAAAAATCCTATTATTTTAAATATACTGCCTATTGATCGGAAGTTTTAAGCATGGCCCTCTCTATGTCTTTTTATAATCAGGTGTTGAAATTTACGCTGGCTGTGATTGCAACTGCATTCACGTCTATAATTCTACATGCAGCAGAGCCGCTCCCCAAAGATCAACACGCTGTTTTGCCAGTTGAGGAAATTGTGCTGGTTTCATCCGCGGGGGAGTTTCGGTTTTCAGCAGAAATTGCAGACACAGGCAAAAAACGTCAGGTTGGCCTTATGTTCAGAGAGGAAATGTTGCCAACACACGGTATGCTCTTTGATTTTGAAAAAACCGAGACCGTTGCCATGTGGATGAAAAATACGCCACGTGCTTTGGACATGATTTTCATAAAACCAGATGGCACAATTGCGCGTATTGCAAAGAAAACCACGCCGTTCTCAACAGATATCATTACCTCTGGCGAGCCTGTTTCACATGTCTTGGAGTTAAACGCTGGCATTACGGTTCAAATAGGTCTGAAAGCAGGTGATAAGATCAGGCATCGCTTCTTTGAATAGGCATGCGATTACAGATTAATGATAATCCATAAAAATTATCGAAAAAAGCACGTTGACCACTTGCGGGAGAGAGATAGTCAGTGTAGTGATCGCGTTGTTCGCAAGAACCAAACGGAGCGTAGCGCAGCCTGGTAGCGCATCTGGTTTGGGACCAGAGGGTCGCAGGT
>CAZXZQ010000123.1:0-7678 GCA_964645215.1 uncultured Rhizobiaceae bacterium
AAATAATCAACACAATGGATGGTGGGATCATTGTGCCAAGAGAACCACTGGCACAAATCGTACCAATGGCGAGGTTCTGGTTATATCCAAGACGTAGCATCTGCGGCAGTGCTATTAATCCTAGCAGCACAACTTCACCGCCAATAATGCCGGACATTGCTGCCATCAATACGGCCATCAAAGACGTAACAATTGCGATGCCGCCACGCGTGCGACTGAGCCAGAAATCAAGCGAATCATACATCTGCTTGGCAACACCGGAGCGCTCAAGCAAAGAAGCCATGAATATAAAGAGCGGCACGGATATGAGTACATATTCCGTCATCAGATCAAATATTTTCTGAGCCAATAAATATAACGGCCCTGTGCCGGGGTTCTTGGTTAAAAGCCCTGTCCCAAAGCTTAGCGGATCTACGAGCAAGCTTGGCTCAAATTTCATAACCATGACAAGTGCAGCCAAAGCTGCGGAAGCCAAACCAAGTGGCATGCCGATGCCGAGCAGGAATACGAGCCCGATCACCAATATAATTGAGATAGTTCCTACGTCCATTATTCTGCTCCAACGCTCTTTTTGAGTGCTTCAAGTTCTTCTTTGTCAACGATATCTTTTTCCATCAATTGGGATGGATCTTTGCTCCAGTCAGCAATCAGATTAGAAAGCGCCTGTAGGGCAATCAGACAGATTGTTATCAAGATCATCGGTTGAATAGTTGCTGGCAATGGCGGGTCGAATGCAGTGCCGAATGTTTCCCAGCGATAAAATTTGACGATAAAGATTTGCTTGTAGCTTCCATAAACAAACAAGAAGGCAAATACCCAAAGGATTGTTACCCATAATACGTCGCAAATATGTTGGCCCCAGCGCGGCAGGATTTCATAGATGATAAAGATACGGATATGGCTGCGTTGTTGCATTGCGTAAACACCCGATAACATAAATACAAAGCCAGCAATCCATAGCGTGAGTTCGTTTGCCCAAAGTGTAGGTGCTTCAACGATGTATCTTAAGAAAACTTCATAGAGCATGATTAGGGTCATTGAGATAATCAGGATCATGGTGATACGACCGATGAACATAGCGAACATGTCGATCTTACTTGGAGTTTCAAATTCCATCTGAGCAATAACTATATTGCGCGTACCAAGCCAGAATATGATGGGCAAAAGCAAAAGGGCAATCCAGTCAATGGGGTCCATCATTCCGCCGAAAAGTGCGGGCAGCCCAGGTGAGACATCATTGCGAATATGCAATTGTGAAAGCTGTGTCGTTATGCTTTCACCCTCGTGAGGAAAGAAATAGAGGATATATGCCGGGCCATGCCAGATCACCCATCCCGCGCAAAACACAAATGCGAATGGAATAAGCCATTCTTTCAGGTTTCCTGATGTTTTCTCCATATTCCCCTCCGTTTAATCAATCGCATACTGTTTGATGAAATCTCGATCGGGTTCTACGCCCAATCCAACGCCAGTTGGCACAGCGATCTTTCCATTATTCTTCTTTACTTGCCCTTGAATGTCCAATGGTTCTTTCAAGAGCTGGTCACGAAACTTGTTATCAGTCGTGTCAAATTCGAGCATGGGTTCCCACGGAAACAGTCCGCCGGGCAGGGGTGGCATTGCTGCAAGCAGGTGCATATTGGTTGCAACGGCAATGGCCGATCCCCACACGTGATTAATAACTGGCGTGAAATGCGCATGGCACAATGCGAGCACCCGCAAATATTCCGAAATGCCACCTAGGGCACAAACTTCCGGTTGCGCAATGCTGAGCCCGCGAGATTCAAGCAATGACCGCCAACCCCAGCGATTAAATTCGGCTTCACCACCCGATATATTGACCTTAAGTCCGGCACGCAATTCGCGATACCCGTCATGGTCTTCTGGTGCAATAGGCTCTTCAAACCAATAAGCATCAAGTTCTTCCAGCCCGCGTCCCACATAAAATGCGTCACTTGTTGTATAAGCATGATTGGCATCTGCCATAAAACGATAATCGTCGCCCACACCTTTACGAACGGCTTCGGCGAGTTTGACATCATCTTTCGGCCCGAGGCCAATCTTCATCTTTGTTGCGACAAAGCCCATCTCTTTGATGTGAGTTGCTTCATCGGTAAAGCGCGCAGCAAGATCATTCGCCGGTTCTGGCCGTAACATCATGCCATAGCCATAAACTGGAATGTTGTCGCGATGCTTTCCACCAATCATCATATGGAGCGGCATGCCTGCTACTTTGCCCGCGATATCCCAAAGAGCAATATCAACACCGGACAAAGATTGCATCGGCATGCCTTTTTGGCCGTGATCGCGCAGTAGGTTATAAATCTTGTGCCAAAGCATATCGCGGTTGAGTGGATTTTCGCCAATCAGCATGGGTTGAATAACGCGCTCGACGATTGTCTTATTTGCAATCGCCACATTGCCAGGGCCAAAACATTCGCCCCATCCGGTTATGCCTTCATCTGTTGAAATTTCTACGAGATGCGCTGTGCGCTTGTCATAATATTGTTGGGAATAGCCCAACACTTCCGGCATGTCATATTGAAGAACATGACTCGTGATTTTCTCGATTTTCATATTACATCACCGCCAGAAAAAATGGCGGCAAGGATGATTTCCCTGCCGCCATGAAAATTACAAAACCAAATAATTTTGTCTTATTTCATCGCGCCTAGTTTTCTCAGGAACGAAATGTGGCTCTGTAGAAGTTCTTTAGACTCTGGTGTAGTCGCAAATTCTTCCCAAGACTCTTGAACAGCTTGACGGTAAACAGCCATGTCTGCTTCTGACCATGTGTTAAGCTTCACGCCTTTCGCACGAAGGTCTGCCGCTGTTTGAGCATTCTTTACTTCGTTGATAGTTGTGTTCTTAAGGCCAAGCGCTTGCATGCCAACTTTTAAGATTGTCTGATGATGAACAGGCATCGCATCCCATACATCCTTACGACAAGCAAGGTGGTCCGCAGGCATAGAGTGGAAGCCAGGGTAGTTTGTGTGGCCAGCAATGTCATAAAGACCCAAACCAACATTGTTGGTAAGGTTTGCTGCATCCGCACCATCAATAATGCCAGTTTCCAAGGCGGTGAATATTTCGTTGAAGTCCATCACAACTGGTGAAGCCCCAAGCTTTGTGAAGATGTTTGTGATAACACCTGGAGGTGAACGGAATTTCCAACCTTTAAGGTCTTTCACGCCAGTAAATGGCTTTGTTGAAGAAAGAGATTCTGGACCAGGGATCCACCAACCTACAAACTCCATGTTATGTGAGTTATAAAGCTTGTTTAACTCGTCATATCCACCACCATGTAGTAGCCATGCGTATTGCTGGTATGGGTTTTGGTAACCACCGGTAAGGTCGCCTGTGAACTGGAATGCAGGGTTTTTACCAGTTTGGTAAGCACCACCTGTCATGTCACAATCAAGAATGCCTGTTGCAGCAGCATCAAATGTTTCAGCCGCTTTAACAACGGAACCTGAATAGAACATTTCGATTTCAATTTCACCGTTAGACATTTTCTTCACGTCTTCGATGAACTCACCAGCCATTTGGCCTGAAAGTGTTTCAGTCGAAAAGTGTGTTTGAATACGAAGTTTAGTAGTTTCAGCAGATGCAGAAGCAGCAAATCCCAATGATAGGGCCGCAGCGGACGCAGCTAGAGTAAGTGTCTTCAAGATATTTTTCATGGTTTCCTCCCAATGTACCAAGGTTTAGTAAGATACATATAACAGCGTGTATCAAGTTTGGTCATACCAGACTAGCGACTGGTATTTGCCTCGTCAACAAGTGAAAGCAGAATGAATTGATAAATCTGAGGAAATATGAGCCATTTTTGAACTTATCTATTGGAGAAGTTTCAATAACGGGTGCTTCTAAAAATGTAATCGGCTATGCTTGCAATAATGAGTTTGGTATGACTAAACTTATTTAGTCACGGCGTGGCAAATATTCTAAAATGGAAAACTTTAATGACTGATCTTGCGATCAAACCTGATGATAAGCGTGAGAAACGCGCAGCGGATGATCTTTTCATGGAATTTGAGAAGATGATCAATACGGGTAAACTTGCAAATGGCGATGCGTTGCCTCCTGAACGCGAAATTGTTGAAACCTATGGTGTAAGCCGCACAGTAGTAAGAGAAGCAATTCTTGCGCTTTCAAATAAGGGATTGGTTGACGCAAAACCAAGATTTAGACCTGTTGTGCGAAAACCTGACTTTGATATTGCTTTTGACACAATTGGCAATGTTGTAAGCAGGCTGCTTGAAAATGGCGAAGGCGTCAAAAATTTATTTGATACTCGTATGATGATCGAGGTCCATTTAGGGCGTCAGGCTGCGATAGACGCAAACCGTGATGGCATGAATCTTCTCAAATTGGCGCTCGAGCAAAACGAAGCTGCGATTGAGGATATGGAGTTATTTTTCCACACAGATATCAAGTTCCATAGGGTGTTATATGAAATGTGCGGCAATCCGATTTTACCTGCAGTGCATCGTGCTTATATCAGTTGGCTTCAGCCAAACTGGATTAAAATGCCTACCTCTGTAGCCCGCAATCAGTTGAACTTTGAATCGCATGCCGAAATTTACAATGCAATTTTAATGCGTGACCCGGATAAGGCAGAAGCAGCAACGCGTAAGCACCTTGAGGATGCCTGGGAACAAATCAATAAAATTCTATCGGAACCCGAAAAATGAATTCTATTCGCCTTGATGCGCAAGACAATGTGGTGACCCTCACCAAGCCTATAGAAATAGATGAAACCATTGAAATGGTTCGCGCCAATCAGCTTATTCCGCGTGGACACAAGATTGCTTCAGAAGATATTTTGCAGGGCAGCGTCATTCGAAAATATGCCCAGGTGATTGGCTATGCAAGTGAAGACATTAAAGCCGGTGATCATGTTCATACGCATAATGTTGAGTTTCGAAATACGCGCAGCGAGTATGAATATTCGACCAATTTGCGCCCAGCAAAAATAGTTCCAGATGCCAAGCAAGATACGTTTATGGGGTATCGCCGTGCGAATGGCTCGGTAGGAACGCGCAACTATATCGGTATTCTAACGTCTGTGAATTGTTCTGCGACGGCTGCAAGAATGATTGCAGATGCGTTTGGCCCGGAGGAGCTTGCCCAATATCCTAATGTCGATGGGGTTGTTGCATTCGTGCATGGCACAGGTTGCGGTATGGCGGGGTCAGGTGACGGCTTTGATGCATTGCAGCGTGTAATGTGGGGGTATGCTACTCATCCAAACCATGCTGGCATTTTAATGGTAGGCCTTGGTTGCGAGATGAACCAGATCGATTGGCTGCTCGATGCTTATGGCTTAAAGCAAGGCCCACTTTTCCAAACCATGAATATTCAGGATGTGGCTGGCTTCAAAAAAACTGTGGAGATCGGCATTGCGAAAGTGCGGGAAATGTTGCCCGAAGCAAACAAGGCAGAACGTGAACCATGTCCGGTTTCGGAACTGACAGTCGCGCTCCAATGTGGTGGGTCAGATGCATGGTCGGGCATTACGGCAAATCCAGCATTGGGCAATGCTTGTGATCGTTTAGTGGCGCAGGGCGGAACCGGCGTATTGGCAGAGACCCCGGAAATCTATGGTGCAGAGCATTTACTTACCCAACGTGCTGTAGATCAAAAGACGGGTGAGAAACTCATCAACCTCATTCGTTGGTGGGAGGATTATACGCTCCGCAACAAAGGTTCGATGGATAACAATCCAAGCCCCGGAAACAAGAAGGGTGGGTTGACCACGATCCTTGAAAAATCGCTCGGCGCTGCATCGAAGGGTGGAACGACACCGCTTACAGGCGTATTCAAATATGCAGAGCGGGTGAACACGAAAGGCTTCACTTTCATGGATTCACCAGGCTATGACCCGGCCTCTGTCACCGGGCAAATCGCATCAGGTTGTAATCTGGTTGTTTTCACCACCGGTCGTGGTTCGGCCTTTGGCTCCAAGCCTGCGCCCTGCATCAAGATTGCAACCAATACGCAAATGTATGAGCGCATGACGGATGATATGGATATCAATACTGGCGACATGTTGAGCGCTGGTGTGACACTTGAAGACAAGGGTGCAGAAATCTACCAAATGCTCATCGACATTGCATCGGGCAAAGAAACCAAATCAGAAGCACAAGGGCTTGGTGATTATGAATTTGTCCCATGGCAAATTGGAGCAACGATGTAATGGTGAATGCTGTGCCATTAAGAGTTGCTGTCATTGGCGCAGGTTTGATCGGCGAACGGCATGCACGCCTGGTTGCGGAACTGCCAAACTTTGTACTTTCTGCAATTGTTGATCCAGCGAAAAATTCACAGAAGCTTGCAGAAGAGTTAGATGCATCGCATTTCTCAGATATCTCAGTTTTCTTAGAGAATAAGCCTAGCTGCGATGGCGTAATCATAGCAACGCCGAATGAAACACATCGTCCCTTTGCTCTAGCATGTTTTGAGAAAGGCTTGCCATGCCTCATCGAAAAACCGCTTGCTGCTAACAGCGAAGATGCAAATGCGATCGCTTTAGCAAGCGCTGAGTTGGATATAACCGTTCTGGTTGGCCATCATAGAAGGCATCATCATGTTAGTCGCGCTTTAAAAGCGAAAATTGATAAAGGTGAGTTAGGCCAATTGGTCGGTGCGCAACTGACATGGATGCTACGCAAGCCTGACGATTATTTTGCCGCCGGTGCTTGGCGAATCCAGAAGGGCGGTGGACCTATTTGGATAAACCTCATTCACGAGATTGATTTGCTCCGCTATTTCATGGGAGAGATTGTTGAGGTTTCAGCCATGACCAGTAATAAACTTCGCGGCACTGAGGTTGAGGATACAGGCGTTATTAATATGCGCTGTGAGAACGGAGCTTTAATCTCGGCAATGCTTTCAGATTGCACGCCATCGCCATGGCACTTCGAAGGTGGTTCAGGGGAGAACCCCAATATTTCCAGAACGGGTGAGGGTGGCTTGCGTATTTTTGGCACGAGCGCCTCAATTGAATTTCCTTCGTTAAACCAATGGCGACACGAGAATGACAATGGCCATTGGGGCACACCAATCCATGCCGCGAAAGATCAACATGAAACATCATTAGGTGGCGAGGCTGCCTTAACTGCCCAACTTCAAAATTTTGCAAATGCTATTCGTGGTACAGAGAAACCTTTGGTAACCGCACATGATGGATTGCAAAGCGTGCGTGTTGTAGAAGCGATACATCAATCTGCGATGACAAGTTCAACAATCAATATCAATACAGGATAAATAGGAAGAGAATTTTATGTCAAAACCAAATATCGGATTTATAGGCCTTGGTCTGATGGGCAACGCTATGTGTGAGCACATGCTGGATGAAGGTTATAACCTCACCATTATGGCTAACCGTTCGCGCGAGGCGGTTGACGCTGCGGTTGCAAGAGGTGCAACAGAAGTTTCGTCTCCGAAAGAAATTGCCGAAGCAAGCGACATCATCATGCTTTGTATAGATACGTCGCAATCTGTCGAAGGACGCATGTATGGCGATGATGGCGTGATTGCCGGACTGTCTGAAGGCAAAGTTGTGATTGATTTTGGCACGTCACTTCCTTCATCTACAACCAAGATTGGTGCTGACGTAGCAGCTAAAAGTGCCAGCTATTTAGATTCTCCGATCGGCAGAACGACATCGCAC
>CAZXZQ010000124.1:0-7626 GCA_964645215.1 uncultured Rhizobiaceae bacterium
GGAGGGAGATAGAGCATAATGAACCTCACTCAAACCCTTCTCGACTCTATTGAAGGAACAGGCTGCACAGTGCCTGATATCGGTTTATTGCAGCCGGCTGATCCTATCCTTGATACTTCTGGCGAGGATTTACGACGACGGATTTTCATCACGCAAGAAAACTCAGGCAAGCAGCTATGCCTGCGCCCAGAGTTCACCATTCCCATTTGTCTCGAACATCTAGAAAAAGGTTGGCTCAAGGCGCGTTATGCCTATGGTGGTAAAGTTTTCAGGCAACGCAATAATGACGCCGCCGAGTTTACGCAAGTTGGCTTTGAAAACCTTGGCTCAGATGACACCAACAGTGCGGATATTGATTGTATTAAAACCGCAATCACCGCGCTTGAAGCCGTGGCTGAGAAAGATGTATCACTCGTGCTCGGTGATCAGGCGATTTTCGTATCACTGTTGGAAGCGCTACAAATTCCACAAGCATGGCGTAAAAAACTCACTCGTAGTTTTGGCGATGATACCCGATTAGCAGCACATCTTGATACTATGTCATCTTCTTCTGCCACAGCATTTGATGGCTTGAATGAACGCATTAAAAACGCGCTAGCAAGCAAAGACCTTGAAGCAGTAAGCGCAGTTGTGAAAGATGAAATGCTAAACCAAGGTTTGCCGCTTACTGGTGGGCGCACCGCCGCATCCATCGCAGAACGTATGATAGAAAAAGCAGAGCTTGCTTCAGAGCAACTTGATGAAAAAACGCGAGCAAAACTTGAAGCATTTTTGAAAATTGATGTTGATTTGAAAGACGCAAGTGATGCAATTGACGCGTATGAAAATGAAAACGGGTTGATGCTGCCATTTGCAAAAGAAGAACTTTCCGCGCGCTTCGAGGGTTTAGAAGGCTCACTCACCAATATGCGGTACAAAGCAAGTTTTGGCCGCAGGCTTGATTATTATACAGGCTTTGTTTTTGAACTTTATAAGCAAGGCCTTGATAATCCTCTTGCAGGTGGCGGGCGCTATGACCGTCTCCTAACCCTGCTCGGTTCCTTTGAAGAAATTCCAGCTGTCGGTTTTGCCATTTGGGTTGATCGATTGGAGGGTTCGGCATGACGCTTACACTCGCCCTTCCCTCAAAAGGTCGCTTAAAAGAAAAGGCATTAGCACTTTTTGAAAAAGCCGGGTTTGAACTGTCACTGCCTGATGATGACCGAAATTATCAAGGCAGCTTGAATTTAGGTGGAGATCATTCGCCAGTTGATTTGCTGTTTTTATCAGCCTCTGAAATTGCCCGAGAGCTTGTGAATGGGCGATTGCATGCAGGTGTCACTGGTGAAGATCTCGCACGCGAAACGGTTCATAATGCAGATGAGTATTTAGACTTCTCCTTAAAGCTTGGATTTGGTGGAGCCAATGTTGTTATTGCTGTACCGCAAGCTTGGGTAGATGTTGAAACCATGGCAGATCTTGATGATGTTGCTGGAGAATTCCGATTAAACCATGGGCGCCGCCTGCGAATTGCCACAAAGTATTGGCAATTAACACAAAGCTATTTTGCTGATCACGGCATTGCAGCATATCGTATTGTAGAAAGCTTAGGGGCAACAGAAGCAGCGCCCGCTGCTGGTCAAGCAGATGTTATCGTCGATATCACCTCTACAGGTTCCACAATGCAGGCAAATAATTTAAAAATACTCGATGATGGTGTCATCTTGAAATCTGAGGCAAATTTGATCGTCTCAAAAATGATAAATACTTCACCTAGTGATAAGGATTCGTTAGGTCATATTTGTAAAGCTCTAGAAAACGCAGTCTGATTCGCCATTTTGGCCTTTAAGGAGAACCAAGTTGAGTAATACACGCCAGTTTAATCGTAGAAATTTTCTACAACTAACCGCAGCAACGACGCTCTCTGCACCTGCAATTTTAACTGCAAGCCGAGTCAATGCAGCTGAAGTAAGCAAAATGGCAGGCCAATTGCTTGTAACGGGTTTCCCGGGCAGTACGGCAGACGCGACCTCTACCAGAGCGCTTGCAAAACACATTAAAGCTGGCCGTGCAGGTGGCGCACTTTTCCTAAGACACAATGTAAAAACCGGTAGTGCTACAAAAGCAACCGCAGCAAGCTTAATTAATGCAAGCCGCCAAAGCTTTTTGGCAATCGACCAGGAAGGCGGCAAAGTTCAGCGCCTTGGTAAGAAACATGGTTTTACACCAATCCCAACAGCACGCTGGGTAGCAGGCAATAAATCTGTAGAAGAAGCGCGGGCTTTATATTCCATTGCTGGTCGTGAATTGCGAGCAGCCGGTTTTAACTTAAACATGGCACCATCCGTTGATATTCATGATCCTAAAAACCCGGTGATTGGCAAATATGATCGCGGTTTCTCTACCGATGTGGAACGCATCTCAGCCTATGCTACTGCATTTATCCAAGGGTTTGGCAGTGCAGGCGTAGCTTGTTCCCTAAAACATTTTCCGGGGCATGGTTCATCACGCAGCGATAGTCATGACGGATTTGTTGATATTTCCAAAACATGGTCAGCAGATGAGCTTGTACCATTTAAGAAGCTTGCCTCCGTTGCTCCACTCATCATGAGTGGCCATCTTTACCATCCAGAATTTAGTAATGGTAAGGCGCCAGTTACATTCTCACAAAAAGCACTGACAAATAAGCTACGTCGCGGCCTAGGATATAATGGTGTCATTTTAACTGATGATTTGGACATGGGCGCTATCCGTAAAAACTTCCAACTGCGTGAAGCTATTATTCTTGCCGTTGCGGCAGGTAATGATTTGCTGTTGCTTTCAAACTCACTCAATTACGATGAGGATTTACCAGTCAAAGCCACGCGCTGGATTACGGAAGCCGTAAAACAAGGTCGTATCACGAATGCGCAACTTACTGCGTCCTATAAACGTGTCATGCGCCTTAAAAAATCCGTAAGTGCATAACAAAGCTCGGTAACAGCACGTAGCATTTGTTTGTACTTATTGCGAACTTGCTAGGCTTGCCAGCTTGGCTTTTCTTTTGCGAAGAAAGCTGAAATACCTTCATGGGCTTCGGCATCTTCCCAGCAATCGGCGAGTTGGTTTGCAGTATTTAACATCACAGCTTCATCTATGACCGGACCAAGTGAGCGTGCCAATTGCTTTGCCTTTCCAACGGCTCCCGGTGCGACTGAGAGATATGGTTTGATTTCTGCTTCGACCGCTTCATCCAATTTTTCTGCCGTGGCCGATTTTGCCAAGAGACCAAGTTCGACGGCCTCGCCCCCACCAAATACACGAGCAGACATGAAGACACGCCGCGCAACGCCTTCGCCCATACGTGCTATGACATAAGGGCTAATCGTTGCGGGAATAAGTCCAAGCCGCGTTTCTGTGAGCGCAAATTTTGCGACATCAAGACCGACGGCCACATCGCAAACGCACATCATACCAATGCCACCACCGAAGGCCTGCCCCTGGATTTTGCCTATAAGTGGTTTTGGCATTTCATTGAGATCGCGCAACATGGTGGCAAGTTTCATCGCTTCTGCAATACGGGTTTCGCGGTCAGCCTCAAATTGTTGTTTCATCCAGCCAAGATCACCGCCAGCACAAAAGCTTTTGCCTTCACCAGTTAGAACCACTGCACGAACATTCTTATCTTGACCAAGTTCTTTCACAACATCCGTGAGTTCAGCAATCATTGTGGCAGACATCGCATTATGTTTATCAGGCTGATTAAGCGTGAGTGTTGCAATACCGCGTGCATCGCTTTCAAGTTTAATCGTTTCATATGTCATTTAGGAGACCTCAATGAGAGTGCTAATGCAGTAGCCTGTGCAAGTTTAATATCATCTATGCCTGTGTGAAAACCCTTTGCTTCCACCATGTCTTTTACAGCTTGGGTAGCAACATTACCCGCAGCACCCGGTGCATAAGGGCACCCGCCTAAACCACCAACAGATGCATCAAATGTGCGCACACCTTTTTCTAGGCTGACTTCAATATTGGCAAGCGCAAGACCGGAAGTATCATGATAATGGCCTGCAAGTTTTTCTGCCGGAACCCGTTCCAAGACTGCATCAAGCATGTTTGCAATTGTCTCAGGCGTTCCCTGTCCAATCGTGTCGCCTAGGGAGATTTCATAGCAACCTGCGGCAAGTAATTTCTCTGCCATATCAGCTACATTCTCCGGCGGTGTTGGTCCGTCATAAGGACAATCGGTAACGCAAGAAATATAACCGCGCAAGGGAATGCAGTCAGCCTTTACCGCTTCTGTAATAGGTAGAAAACGCTCAATAGTCTCCGCAATCGTTGCGTTCACATTGGCTTTGGAAAAGCCTTCACTCGCCGCACCAAAAATGGCAACTTCACTCGCGCCTGCATCTTTTGCTCGCTCGTAGCCTTTCATATTGGGTGTAAGCACGGCGTAATCGATTTCCGATTTGCGATTGATCCCCGCCATCACCTCTGATGCATCGCCCATTTGCGGCACCCATTTTGGCGAAACGAAAGCTGTTGTTTCAATTTTTGAAAACCCGCAATCGGACAAGCGATCGATCAGTTTGATTTTGTCTTCGGTCGGGATCATCACCTTTTCATTTTGTAAGCCGTCCCTGGCACCCACTTCAAAAAGTGTAACATGATCAGCCATCAGCTTTCTCCAGACTGACGAGGATCATACCGTCTTCTACTTGCTCATTCTCGCTCACATTAACTTCGGCTATTACACCATCTCGCGGCGCAGTAAGCGTATGTTCCATTTTCATCGCTTCAAGTATGACAAGCGCATCGCCTTCCGTTACCTTGTCACCGGCGCTCACATGCACTGCCTTTACCGAACCCGGCATAGGCGCGATGATATTGTCACCGGCTTCCAGTTCGGATGCTTGTCCAACAAGTGGGTCGGGCCGCGTGAATGCAAATGTGCTGCTATCTGCAAAGATAATAAGTGTATTCTGTCTCACGTAAACATCGGGCATTTGGTTCGGAGACACACATTCCATGTCCGTGAACCATTGGCCAAATTCTCCATCACCATGCTTCACTGCGCATTGCCAAATTTTACCATGACGACGTATACGCACTTGAATTGACGCACCCTCATAAACGATGGGTTGGGTCCAGACCGGCGCTTCCCAAATTGAAAAACCCGAGAGACTATCAAACGGGTCAGCAGAATTTTCCTCTATTGGCACAAGCGGCGTGGCGGGCAAATTCATAGCTTTCTTCGCAGCAAAAGCGATGATTGCATCTGATGGTTCAGGCATCTCAGTGAGCATATCCAAATCGCGCTCGATTAATCCGGTATCTACCTCACCATTTGCAAACCCTTCATGTTCTGTGAGTGCACTCAAAAAGGCAAGATTGGTAACCGTGCCAGCTATCTGTGTTTGGCTGAGTGTATCGTTCAATTTTGCCAATGCTTGATCGCGTGTCTCGCCATGGGTGATAACCTTCGCGATCATCGGGTCATAAAAGGGTGAAATCACGGAACCCGATTCAACACCTGTATCGTTGCGGGCAGCTTCACTGAACTTCAAATGATGCAATGTGCCAGTTGCAGGCAAAAAGCCTTTTGGTACATCTTCCGCATAAAGCCGCGCCTCAAAGGCATGGCCATTAATTTTCAACTCGTCCTGGAACATGGGCAGGTACTCATCGCTTGCAATGCGCAACTGCCATTCGACTAAATCTTGCCCGGTAATGGCTTCCGTCACCGGATGCTCCACCTGAAGGCGAGTGTTCATTTCCATGAACCAAAACCCATCCGGTTTAAGCCCATCAGAACCATCTACTATAAACTCAACCGTGCCAGCACCAGAATAATCAATGGCTTGCGCCGCCTTCACCGCTGCCTCGCCCATGGCTTTACGCATCTCGTCCGTCATGCCAGGCGCAGGCGCTTCCTCGATTACTTTTTGATGGCGGCGCTGCAGCGAACAATCACGCTCAAATAGGTGAACAACATTGCCGTGATTATCACCAAAAACCTGTATCTCAATGTGACGCGGTGCCGTGATATATTTTTCAATCAGCACATACCCATCACCAAAACTTGCTTCCCCTTCACGAGTAGCGCCTTCAAGACCGGCAAGAAACTCTTCCGCGCGTTCAACCTTGCGCATACCTTTGCCGCCGCCACCAGCACGTGCCTTGATGAGAACAGGATATCCAATTTGTGCTGCCTGTTCTGCAAGAAAACCTGCATCCTGATTGTCACCATGATAGCCGGGCACGACTGGCACTTCAGCTTCTTGCATCAGTTTCTTCGCAGCATCTTTCAAGCCCATGGCGCGAATAGCACTCGCAGAGGGGCCGACAAAAATTAATCTGGCTTTTTCGACAGCTTCTACAAAATCAGGATTTTCTGAGAGAAACCCATAGCCTGGATGAATGGCATCAGCGCCTGTATCAAGCGCTGCCTGAATAAGAGTGTCACCACGCAAGTAACTTTCGCCAACCGGTGACGGACCTATATGTACAGCTTCATCCGCCATATGCGTATGCATGGCACTTGCATCTGCATCTGAATAAACCGCTACGCATTTAATACCCATCCGCTTTGCAGTTGCTATGATACGACAGGCAATTTCACCCCGGTTAGCAATGAGAATTTTTTTAATCATTAGTTACAAACCTTGCTGGCTTCCTCTTTGAAATCTGTGTGCCAGCGCGAAAGCGGCGGGCGGTTTTCCGCAATGTCTCCAGCGCCCCAAAGAACGCGTTTTTTATCCATATCTTCGCTTACTTCGCCATCAGGACAAATGATATAAAACTCGTCCTTACCAATACTCTCTATCATTCTGTCAACAACCTGTGCTGGCAGCCAAGCACCTTCCTTGTGTTCTGCCTTGCCGGTTGTCGTCCAACCTGGAACCAGTAAATGGGCTGAAACATTACCTGTCTCATCATTTCTTAAATGATGCTGCAATTGCTCGGTATAGGTTTTGACGGCAGATTTGGCGACGTTGTAAATCGGATGTCCGGGCGGGTTGGTGATACCCTGTTTGGAACCAACATTGACAATAACACCCGGCGCACCGTTTGAGGTCATGTCTGGTAAGAAGGTATCTACGCCCATCACAAGACCCCAGAAATTTACGTCAAATGCTTTGCGCCAATCTTCAATCGGCATTTCAAATCCGCGCCCTATTCGGGTGACAGCATTGTTTATCAAAACATGAAGCGCACCAAATTCAGTTGACACTTTTTTATGAAGTCCGGCCCAGCTTTTTTCATCAGAAACATCCATCGCAACAGAAAAAACCTTTCCAGAAGCATTTTCGGCAACGGCTTTTTCAGCTGCTTCCAAGTCTTCACTAGGTAAATCCACCATCGCGACATTCATACCGTCCGCTGCCAACCGTTTAGCGGTAGCAAAGCCAATGCCCATCGCAGCCCCCGTTATCAATGCTGAATTTCCGGCTTTAAAAATTTCACTGCTCATCAATTCACTTCCTTGCTTTGCAAATCTATCAATACTCGTTTTCCATTAATGGCGGTGTCAACTGGCATGCCTTGCTTTGGAAAAATATGTACGCCACCCGGCAGCGTGTGCTGGCTGAGCGCTGCATAAACTTGCGCGAACATAGCATCCGCCTCGCCACCATAAAGATGAATGGTTCCCATCTTGTTGGGCGC
>CAZXZQ010000125.1:0-7596 GCA_964645215.1 uncultured Rhizobiaceae bacterium
ATCCATTGTGTTGATTATTTATGGTTTGATAACTGAAACATCCATTAAAGCATTGTTCACTGGCGCGTTCCTGCCAGGTTTCATGCTGGCTTCATTTATCATTATCTATATCTTGATCCGTGTGAACCTTGATCCATCGCAAGCACCACTGCCGGAGCCAAAAGAAGGCGACCCGGAAGGCAAGGAGAAAGTGATGATGTTTGGCGGTTTTGTATCGCTATTCGCCATCGGGGCAGCGAGCCTCTTATTGGCACGTTTGACATTTCTTACATTGACAGGTCGCAATGATCCGTCTGTTGAAAATTTCGAACCACCAGCATTCGGTATGATCCATCATGCGCCTTATATGTTGGGTTTGATTGCAATTGCTGCCGCGTTGATATTCTTCGTCTTTGGACTAGAGCGTTCAAAACGCGGCTGGTTCCACGGCAAAGGTCTTGTACCGCCGCTCGTCGTCATTGGCATTGTACTTGGCTCTATCTATGGTGGCATTACTGGCATCACGGAAGCAGCTGGCATGGGTGCATTGGCTGTCTTCCTTATCGCCCTTATCCGAGGCGAAGCATCTGTTGATCTCGTTTGGGTTTCAATGATGCGCACGCTTCGTTCGACAGGCACAATCATCTGGGTGACAGTGGGTGCAGCTGCACTTGCTGGTGCTTACACGCTTGCAGGTGGTCCTGCATATATTGCTAATCTGATTGTTGGCGCTGAAATGCCAACCATGGCAGTGATCCTCATTATGATGCTTATTCTACTCTTCATGGGCGCATTCATGGACTGGGTTGGCATCGTGCTTCTCATCATTCCGGTGTTCCTGCCAATTATACAGCGCTTACCGATTGAAGAGATTGGCTTTATTGGTCAATTGTCACCGCAACATGTAGCGATCTGGTTTGGCGTTCTCTTCTGTATGAACATGCAGGTTAGTTTCCTCTCGCCACCATTTGGTCCTGCAGCGTTTTATCTGAAATCAGTTGCTCCGGCGCATATTTCACTTACGGATATCTTTAAAGGCTTCCTGCCATTTATTGGAGTTCAGTTGGTAGCGCTTTCCATACTGTTGATCTGGCCATCAATTGTAACGCTTCTGCTCTGATAGGATTGTACAATGCTCTCTCAAGAACAACTCGATCACTTTCATACAAACGGATATTTGGTTGTAGAGAACGTAATTGATGAGGCATCACTCAAAGCTGTTCGTGCGGAATATTCTGACCGCATGGACATGCTTTATGCCAACTGGGAGGCGGCAGGTTTAGTGAAGCACGCCCATGATGGCATGTCGTTTTGGGAGAAACTGGACCAATGCTACAAAGGGGAATTTGACTGGTATCAACCGTTTGATATCAGCCTGCCGCATGATGGCATTACCGAAGAAACGCAGATGCATTTCGGCCCGGCGATTTTCAACATTGTAAAACATAAGAATATTCTCGACATTATGGAGCAGCTTTTGGGGCCGGAACTCACCTCAAATCCAATCCAGCATGTCCGCATCAAACCACCTGAATATGCTGTGCCAAAAGATGAAACCCGCGCGCATATCGTTTCAACCGACTGGCATCAAGACAAAGGCGTTACTTTGCCTGAAGCCGATGACACACAGATGGTCACGATCTGGCTAGCGATCACAGATGCCACTATTGAGAATGGGTGCTTACAGATAGCAAACCGTAAGGTGACCGAAATGCTGCCGCATTGTTTGAAGACGCAAGTCACCATACCGGATCAATTTGTCGACAAGGCGAATGGCATTCCCGTTCCTGTCAAAGCTGGTGGCGCGGTATTGTTTCACCCATATACACCGCACTCCTCACTCGCAAACACGACAGAGCATTATCGTTGGTCGTTTGACCTACGCTACAATGTTACTGGGCAGCCAACCGGGCGTAGCCAGTTCCCGGAATTCATTGCGCGGTCAAAAGCGCATCCGGAAAGTGAATTGAAAGATTGGCGTGAGTGGAAAGCGATGTGGGAACGCGCGCGTTACAACGAAGCCAATGTCGAACATTTGTCTCAACATAGATGGGGCAATGACGCGCCTTATTGTGCCTAAAGCTTCGAAGCTTCTCGCGCGTTTGCCTCGATCTTATCCCAGGCCTTTTCCGCTATGAGTTTCTTAGGCGCAACCCAACTGCCACCGACACAGATAACATTCTTCAGGCTTAAATAATCAGATGCATTGTCAGGCGATACACCGCCTGTCGGGCAAAAGCGAATGTCCTGCAACGGTCCGCCAACCGCCTTCAGCATGGGAATCCCACCAGCAGCTTCTGCCGGAAAGAATTTCTGAATTTGAAATCCATGCGTTATCAAATTAGCGACTTCGCTTGGTGTTGCCGCACCGGGCAGAAATGGAAAACGCTCATTCGCTACGGCTTCCAACAATTCGGGCGTGGAGCCGGGCGAAACGCCAAAAGTAGCGCCGGCATCTTTGGCTGCTTGAACATCTTTAGCCGTAATCAATGTTCCTGCCCCAACATGCAAGTTAGGAATCCCCGAAACTGCCTTTATCGCATCAAGCGCCTGTGGAGTTCTCAATGTGATCTCAATCGTATGGATGCCGCCAGCCACCAAAGCTTCCGCCAAGGGGCGTGCATTCTCTGCATCCTCAATTTCGATAACCGGAACAACCGGACCAGCGGCGCAAATTTCCTCGATTGCTTGGGTCACTCTATCGTCCCATCCAACCGCCATCGACGGTCATTACTGTACCATGCATATAGTCGGATGCAGCAGACGATAAGAATACGGCAGGTCCGGCGAAATCTTCTGGCGTTCCCCAACGTCCAGCGGGAATACGTTCTAGAATTGATTTTGAACGTGCAGCATCATCTTGCAAGGCTTGCGTATTGTCGGTTGCAATATACCCCGGCGCAATGGCATTGACGTTTACACCATGCGGCGCCCATTCATTTGCCAATGCTTTTGTAAGCTGGCCAATACCACCTTTTGATGCGGCATAACCAGGAACAGTAATACCGCCCTGAAATGTAAGAAGCGAGGCCGTGAAAATCACTTTGCCTGAGCCCCGCTCAACCATGCCTCTGCCAATTTCACGACTCAAAATGAATTGAGAATTGAGGTTTACTTCGATCACTTCGTCCCACAATTCATCATCATGGTCCTGTGCAGGTTTGCGTTTGATCGTGCCAGCATTGTTGATGAGAATATCTGGTGTACCGTGATTGGCTTTAACGCTCGCAATAAATTCTCCAAGTGCCGCGCGATCAGAAAAGTCACATTGATAACCTGTGAATTTTCGGCCCATGGCCTCAACCGATTTACTAACCTCACTACCCGAGGTTTCGAGCGACGCACTCACGCCGATAATGTCTGCGCCTGCATCCGCGAGCGCTTCTGCAATGCCTCTACCAATGCCGCGCTTGCAACCGGTCACAAGTGCTGTCTTGCCGGTTAAGTCAAATGAATTCAAAACGCTCATGATAGCTCTCCTACTTTGATCAGGCTTTTAAGCGCTGTTGGGCTTGCGTCCAGTGATTCAAAGGCCGTTTGAATATCAGCAAGCGGGCTGACATCTGTAATTACTGTATCCGCTTCAATGCTGCCTGAAGCAATCAATGAAATAGCCTTTTCATAATCTTCCGCAGTGTAAACACGTGCGCCGATCAATTGCAGCTCGCGCCAGAAGAACTGGAAGAGATCGATGTTTGGCTTCTGTGCGTGAATGGCGACCATAACAATGCGCGCACGCGTGGCTGCACAAGCAGTCATCGCGTCAACGCCCGGTTGCGTGCCTGAAACTTCAAAAACAACATCTGCGCCTTTATTGCCAGTACGGTTGTTGATTTCCACAGGCAAATCCTGTTCAGCCGGATTAATCACTTCAAATCCAAGTTTCTTGGCAATTGCAATACGATGTTCATTCACTTCGGAAATTACAACATTGCCGCCCGCTTCCCTTGCTACCATTGCGACCAGTACACCAATTGGCCCGCCGCCAATCACGAGTGCGTTTTCCCCTGCTTTTAACCCGGATAAGCTTACATCGTGACACGCAACCGCAAGTGGTTCGATAAGTGCAGCGTGATCCATCCGAATATCATCCGGCAGAATGTGAACCGTATGCGAAGGCACAGTCCAGATTTCCTGCATAGCACCATCTGTGTCGAGACCAAGGAATTTGAGGTTGTGGCAAATATGATGGTGCCCGGCTAGGCAAGCAGGGCATTCACCGCAATGGTCGAGTGGACGCACGACTGCTTTTTGACCAACTGAAATACCTTCAACGCCTTCGCCAACAGCTTCAACCACACCAGACATTTCATGACCGAGGATCCGGTTATGACCCACGCGAGCATCCATGTTGCCGTGATAGACATGCATGTCTGTGCCGCATATGCCGCAATAGGCAATGCGGACAGATACCTCCCCGCGTTTTGGCGCTTGCGCAGAAGTTTGCTCAACAGCGAAAACATTATTCCCTCGATAGAAGGCAGCATTTATAATTTGTGATTGCATTTTAAATTCCATTCATAAAGGTGTTTTTCAAGCCATGCTGGCATGTGCTGCGTGTAGTTTGTCCCAATCGAAAGTAACCCCGATGCCCGGTTCGTTTGGTGCGACCGCCAAGCAGTCTTCAACCACAAGAGGGCGTTTTGTGTAGCGATCAATCGGGAAGCTATGGACTTCAAGCCAGCCTGAGTTTTCCTGCGCAGAAACAAGACTTACTTGCAATTCCTGCATACCATGGCTGCAGACGGGAATATTGTGTTTTCGAGATAATTCGGCAACCTGCAACCATCCGGTTATGCCACCACAATTAGATGCATCGGGCTGAATGAAGGCCAAATCGGATTGTTCGAAGGCATATTCAAATTCGTGAATCGTATGCAAATTTTCTCCCATTGCGAGCGGCATACCCGTCGCTTTGGTAATCTCCGCATAGCCCGAATAATGATCTGGAATGATTGGCTCTTCGAACCATAAAATATCATAAGGTTTAAAGGCATTTGCCGCTTCGATTGCCTGCTCAACGGTCATGGAATAATTCGCATCCACCATAAAAGCTATGTCAGGGCCGATGAGTTCGCGAATGGCAGCAATGCGCGTCACATCTTCTTCAAGCGTTGGTTGGCCAATTTTAATTTTGATCCCGTTAAAGCCTCGCGCCAGATAACCTTCAGTTTGTTTTTTTAATTTTTCCAGTGGAAAGTTTAGGTCAATTCCGCCGCAATATGCTTTGCAGCGATCAGAAGCCCCACCTGCCATTTGCCAAAGCGGCTTACCAGCCTGTTTGCAGCGAATATCCCAAAGCGCGATATCAATCGCGGATATAGCAAAAGAGGCAATGCCACCCCGCGCTACATAATGCACATGCCATTGCATAGCATCATACAGTGTTTCCACCTGAGTGCCATCCTCTCCCATGATGAACGGCGCTAGGTCATGCACAATCATGGCCTCAATTGCCCTGCCACCGCGTCCGCCCGTGTATGTATAGCCAGTTCCTTGCGAACCATCTTCTAGCGTGACAGTCGCTGTAATCAGCTCGAAATGGGTATGGTCGCCGTGCTTGGCATCAGTGAGCACTTCATCCAACGGCACATTGAAAAGCTGAACATCAATTCTCTGTATTTTGTTCATTTTTTGCCCCATTGCCTGAAGAATTTTGGTATGACCAAACTATATCCAAACAAAATTGGATATGCAATAATCGCAATGTGTAAAAGCAATCCATCAACACAATCGAGACCTAATACAGAATGCCAACTCCCCTAAAAATCGCTTGTCTTGGCGAAGTTATGATCGAGTTAATTGCCGAATCAGATGGGCAAGCACGTATTGACGTTGCCGGGGACACATATAATTCTGCCGTTTATCTTTCTAGGATTTGCAAACCCGGCGAACTTGCCGTTTCGTATGTAACAGCACTCGGCAAGGATACATTCTCCAAGCGGATTATCTCTCAGATTGAGCAATTTGGTATAGACACATCACATATCGAATTGCGTGAAGATCTGATGCCGGGCCTCTACGCAATTGAAACTGATGCAACAGGTGAACGAAGCTTCTCTTATTGGCGCGGACAATCCGCAGCAAAGACATTGTTCCAGGAACCATGCAACTTAAAGCTCAGCTCGTTGATGGAATTCGACATTCTCTATATTTCGGGAATCAGTATGGCAATCTTGCCGTCAGAAACGCGAAACGCACTCATCGACTTTATCTCTGAATATAGAAACGCAGGCGGTAAACTTTTCTTTGACAGCAATTACCGCCCAAGGCTCTGGGACGATATTGAAACTGCCCGCAACGTTACCATGACCATGATGTCTATGGCAGATATCGCCCTTCCCTCACTTGATGATGAAATGGCACTCTTTGGCGACGATGACGAAAATGCCGTTTTAGATAGGCTCTCCAATGCAGGCATTGCCAATGGGGTCTTAAAGCGCGGAGAACGTGGGCCAGTTGCCATTGGGCAAAACACCACAGATCTAATGTTTGATGAAGTCACTAATGTAGTTGATACAACTGCGGCAGGTGATAGTTTTAATGCTGGCTTTATCTACCATATTGCGATGGGCGACGGCTTAGAGAAAGCCATGCTTGGCGGGCATGCGCTTGCGTCAAAAGTAATACAGGGCAAAGGCGCGATTATAGATATTTAATTGGAGGAACGTGAACATGGCAAAGAAGAAAATTAAACCGGAAGATTTACGGTCAAGACAATGGTTCAACAATCCGGCAGACCAGGAAATGACGGCCCTCTATTTAGAGCGTTATCTCAACTATGGTTTAACCCGTGAAGAACTACAATCTGGTCGGCCAATCATTGGCATTGCACAAACCGGCTCTGACCTTTCGCCTTGTAACCGCCACCACGTGGAACTCACAAAACGTGTGCGTGATGCCGTGAATGCAGCTGGTGGAACCGTTATGGAAATTCCTGTTCACCCGATCCAGGAGACCGGCAAACGTCCAACGGCAATGCTTGATCGTAACCTTGCCTATCTTTCGCTTGTAGAAAGCTTATTTGGTTATCCGATTGATGGCGTCGTGCTTAACATTGGTTGTGACAAGACCACGCCTGCGCTTTTGATGGCTGCAGCGACAGTTAATATCCCTGCGATTGCACTCTCTGTTGGGCCAATGCTGAACGGTTGGCATGAAGGACGACGCGCTGGCTCTGGCACGGTCATTTGGAAAGCACGCGAGCAATTAGCAACCGGTGAAATTGACGATGATGGATTTATGGAACTCGCCGCATCATCCGCCCCTTCTGTTGGCTACTGCAATACGATGGGTACTGCGACGACAATGAACTCGCTTGCAGAAGCACTTGGCATGCAACTCCCCGGCTCTGCGGCTATCCCTGCTCCCTATCGTGAACGTGGGCAGATTGCATACGCAACCGGCAAACGCATTGTTGAAATGGTTTGGGAAGATTTAAAACCGTCTGACGTCATGACGAAGCAAGCTTTTAAGAATGCGATCGTTGTAAACTCTGCAATTGGCGGTTCGACCAATGCGGTCGTCCACCTGCTGGCCTGGACGGAAAAGCCCGCTCTGGGCGAACATGCTGTCCACGAGGGTGGTCTTACCGTGGTCGACGTGGGCCACGATGGC